>NZ_JAOXMC010000100.1:0-287 GCF_026343815.1 Pseudomonas sp. BJa3
ATGAGCGCGCCCTCGACCGCCTTGTCCAGGTCGGCGTCGTCGAACACGCTGAACGGCGCGTTGCCGCCCAGCTCCAGGGAAACTTTCGTGATGTCCTTGGCGCACTCTTCCATCAGCTGGCGACCGATTTCGGTCGAGCCGGTGAACGACAGCTTGCGCACCAGGGAGTTGCCGGTCAGCTCGGAGCCGACTGCGCCGGATCTGCCGGTAATGACGCTCAGCACGCCAGACGGGATGCCGGCACGGTTGGCCAGCTCGACCAGGGCCAGGGCGGAGTACGGGGTCTG
>NZ_JAOXMC010000101.1:0-287 GCF_026343815.1 Pseudomonas sp. BJa3
TGCGGGCAGCAGGCTCGATTGCCGCCAAGGGCGGGCGTTCGCTCCCGGGTTTCAAAGGCAGGTAAAGGCGTATGCATGTCCCTTCACCAGGCGCCGAGCGGATCTGCTATTGGCCACCGGACTGGCGGACGAAGCCGTAGACCATGGACAGCCCAAGCCCGGTCGTGCGCTCAGACGGCTACCTGGTGAAAACCGGTTCGCCCGCACGTCCCGCCACCTCTGCAGACATGCCTGGGCCATTGTCCTCTACCGCCAGGCACAGAGAACGACCCGCCGGCAAATTCAAC
>NZ_JAOXMC010000102.1:0-286 GCF_026343815.1 Pseudomonas sp. BJa3
CGTATCAAAAGCGTCAAGCACAAGCTTGATAAAACGGGTGGTTACACCACAAAAATAGAGTGCGAACTTTTTGATGAAGGACAAGAAGATGCAGCTGGAAATGTTGCAAACACAACGCCAGATAAGGATGATACTCTTGATCCAAACGCTCCACAAAATGCATATGATGAAGGTGAAGGCGTCATACATATGGATGAGGGAGATACATAATAAGCTACCATGTTTTGCTATAAAACACTGTTGTTTAAAAAGACAATTAATACACTCAATACAACAGATTAAACGT
>NZ_JAOXMC010000103.1:0-286 GCF_026343815.1 Pseudomonas sp. BJa3
TGCCTGGCAAACCGAGGTGGTCGAACCGCTACGCCGCGTGCGCCAACAATGGCGACAGGCAGCCGCGGACGATCCGCAACTGGCGGGCTTGCGTGAGCAGATCAAGGGAGTGGAACTGGCGGCAGAACGCATTCTGCTGGAGCGTCTGGAAGGCCTCTGCGAGCACGGGGTACCGACACCCGAGCGTGGCGCAGACTGGTTGCAATGGCTGGCAACAGACGCCAGCGCGAATCACGACGCGCTGCACAGGCTGCGCGTCGTGATGGGCTCGACTCAGGACGCCGAA
>NZ_JAOXMC010000104.1:0-285 GCF_026343815.1 Pseudomonas sp. BJa3
CCATCACAGAGATCTTTCATATTCTTAGCAGAAATGGTCAAAATATCACAACCAATCTGACTTTTTAAAATATAACGCACAAGATTTGTACAAACGCCTGTAAAGATAAGAAACAACCAAACTATGTAGATCATTGTTGTTGTTTCCAAAGTGATTTTATAAAAGCTGGTCTATCTTTCCAATTCATAGCAGGCATGTTTTTGACTTTATGGCATTGTTTTCCTAAAAACGCGCGCGCTTTCTCTGTTGCCTGTCAATCAACTTCCAGCTCCAATGTAGCAGCAT
>NZ_JAOXMC010000105.1:0-284 GCF_026343815.1 Pseudomonas sp. BJa3
GGCGACGAGCTGAGGCCCGGGATCAGGATGATGTCGCGCCCGCCGGCGTCGCCGTCGACGCGGACGTGGATGCGGTCGGACTGGAAGTCGGCGTGCTGATGGCCGTGAGCATGGCCGCTTTCGGCATGGGCGCCGTGCCCGTCCTGCGCCAGGGCGGCCGGTGCGACACACAGCAGGGCGGCGGCCGCTGCGGCACCGACGGTGCGGTTCAGAATGGATGCGATGGTCATGATCAAACTCCCCTTTGACGCCCGCTTATGCCGCATCAACTTTGATATGTAAAG
>NZ_JAOXMC010000106.1:0-284 GCF_026343815.1 Pseudomonas sp. BJa3
GGCGCGCAATCCCGAGCGCGGCCAGGAAGCGATCGAGAAGATCGAGTCGGAGGTGCCGAACGCCAAGGTGCGGTTCGAGGCGGTCGATCTGGCCAGCCTGACGTCGGTGCATGCGTTGGCGCAGCGCCTGAACCGTACGCTGCCGAAACTGGATGGCCTGATCAACAACGCCGCGGTGATGGCGCCACCCGAGCGCGGCGAGTCGGCCGACGGCTTCGAGCTGCAACTGGCCACCAATTACCTGGGGCATTTCGTCCTGACCGCGGGCCTGCTGCCACTGTTGC
>NZ_JAOXMC010000107.1:0-284 GCF_026343815.1 Pseudomonas sp. BJa3
GGCGGGTCCTTCTCCAGCAGGTCCTTCAGCAGTTGGCCGGCCTGCTTGCCTTCCAGGGTCGGCGGCAGGCGCAGCGACAGCTTCACCGACGTATGCGGACGCAACACGTTGCCCGCCGAGGACAACGGCGGCATGCCATCCACGCCGGTGACCGACAGCGCCGGGCGCCAGGTGCGGTTGAGCACCAACTGGGCCAAGTCGTCCGCCATCGGTGTCATGCCGGGCAGGAACGGGAACTTGTCGAACACGGCGGTATCCAGCACGCGGGCGGCCTCCTGCGCCTG
>NZ_JAOXMC010000108.1:0-284 GCF_026343815.1 Pseudomonas sp. BJa3
CGGCGCGCTTGCCCGCGACGCCCAGCCCGCGCATTTCTGACGTTCCTAGGCGAACCTGATGAAGCTTTCGCCCCTGTTCACCGCCCTGGCCCTGACCGCCGCCAGCCACACCGCCCTGGCCGCCGACGGCACTGCCGACCTGTACGACGCCGTGGCCCCGGCCGATTCGGCCTTCGTGCGCGTGCTCAACCGGTCCGCCAGCAGCATCGATGTGGCCCTCAGCGTCAAGCTCAATGCGCAGAAGGTCGCCCCGGGGCAGCTCATCGGCTACCGCTTCGTGCCGG
>NZ_JAOXMC010000109.1:0-283 GCF_026343815.1 Pseudomonas sp. BJa3
GCAACATCGCCGAGTGGGTGCGCCGTTTCGGCGGCGCGTACCCGCACATGCTGATCCTCGATGCCGACAGCCTGATGACCGGCGACACGCTGGTGCGGCTTTCATCCGCGATGGAGCGGCATCCGCAGCTCGCCCTCGTGCAGACGCTGCCGATGATCGTCAACGGGCGTACCTTCTTCGCGCGGATGCAGCAGTTCGCCGGCCGTGTATACGGCCCCGTCGTCGCCCAGGGCGTGGCGTGGTGGCACGGCGCCGAGGGCAACTACTGGGGTCACAACGCGCT
>NZ_JAOXMC010000010.1:0-230397 GCF_026343815.1 Pseudomonas sp. BJa3
TCTGTACTGATGCGAACAGTCAGAATCGGGCATTTAGTCCCACCACCCCTTCAAGTCTAACCATACAAGCGGGCTTGACCCGCGATGGCGCACGCCCGCTCCCGCGCTGTTCTCTTCCTGCAGAGGATCCGTTTGCTGACGATCACGCAAATATCCTTTGCTCATCGACTACCTCACATCGCTTCGTCACAGGTGCGACAATATTGCCGTCACATTAAGTGACTTCCCCGCACCTACCCTGCGTCAAGGCTTAGGTTCGGGGCAATCCTGGCACCCGGACCGAGCGATGCCAGCGTACCGTGCTGCGCATTTCTGGACTTTCACCGTCCTATTACTTGAGGTTAGAAGCAAGATGGCCAAGGCCGCCGATGTCGTTGTGCAATGCCTGGAAAACGAAGGTGTCGAGTATGTGTTCGGCATTCCTGGTGAGGAAAACCTCGACCTGCTCGAGTCCCTGCGCAAGTCGAAGATCAAGCTGGTACTGACCCGCCACGAACAGTCCGCGGGCTTCATGGCCGCCACCTATGGCCGCCTGACCGGCAAGACCGGCGTCAGCCTGTCGACCCTCGGCCCTGGCGCGACCAACCTGGTGACCGCCAGCGCCTACGCCTACCTGGGCGGCATGCCGATGATGATGATCACCGGCCAGAAGCCGATCAAGAAGTCCAAGCAAGGCCGCTTCCAGATCATCGACGTGTGCGGCATGATGGACCCCATCACCAAGTACACCCACCAGTTCGCTTCGGCCGACAACATCCCTGCGCGCATGCGTGAAGCCTTCCGCCTGGCCGAGGAAGAAAAACCGGGCGCCGTGCACCTGGAACTGCCGGAAGACATCGCCGCCGAGCAGACCGACGCCCTGCCGATCCCGCGCAGCCTGCACCGTCGCCCGCTGGCCGAGCACGTGGCCATCGAAGCCGCTGTGCAGAAGCTGCAGAACGCCCGCAACCCGATCCTGGTGATCGGCGCCGGCGCCAACCGCAAGATGACCGCCAAGGTCCTCAAGCAACTGATCGACAAGACCGGCATCCCGTTCATCACCACCCAGATGGGTAAAGGTGTGGTCGACGAGCGCCACCCGCGCTTCCTGGGCAACGCCGCGCTGTCCTCCGGCGATTTTGTACATCGTGCGGTTGAAGCCGCCGACCTGATCGTCAACATCGGCCACGACGTGATCGAGAAGCCACCGTTCTTCATGGTCCGTGGCGGTACCGAAGTGATCCACGTGAGCTTCCGTTCGGCCGAGGTGGATGCCGTGTACTTCCCGCAGGTGGAAGTGATCGGCGACATCGCCAACGCCGTGTGGCAGATCAGCGAAGCGCTGACCGACACCAGCCACTGGGACTTCACCCGCCTGATGGCCATCCGCGAAGCCAACGAGGCGCAGATCGCCGAAGGCGCTGACGACAACCGCTTCCCGGTCTACCCGCAGCGCATGGTTGCCGACATCCGCCGCGCCCTGCCGTCCGAAGGCATCGTCGCCCTGGACAACGGCATCTACAAGATCTGGTTCGCCCGCAACTACAAGGCGCACAAACCCAACACCGTGCTGCTGGACAACGCCCTGGCGACCATGGGCGCCGGCCTGCCATCGGCCATGGCATCGCACCTGGTCTACCCGGATCGCCCGGTGATCTCGGTCTGCGGCGACGGCGGCTTCATGATGAACAGCCAGGAGCTGGAAACGGCAGTTCGCTTAGGGATGCACATCACCGTGGTCATCCTGCGTGACGACGGCTACGGCATGATCCGCTGGAAGCAGGCCAACATGGGCTTCACCGATTTCGGCCTGGACTACGGCAACCCGGACTTCGTCAAATACGCCGAAGCCTACGGTGCCAATGGCCACCGCGTGGAGAGCGCCGAAGGCTTCCTGCCGCTGCTCGAACACTGCATCAAGACCCCGGGCGTGCACGTGATCGACTGCCCGGTCGACTACAGCGAGAACGACCGCATCCTCAACAGCGAGCTGCGTGAGCGCGCGCTGGCGGTCTAAACCGTAGCACCCTCATCGCGGGGCAATCCTGCTCCCACGTTGTGCAAGAACAACGTGGGAGCGGGCTTGCCCCGCGATCGTTTTATTGGCGCGGTGAATGTCTGCGTCGCTTTTCCCATGTGTTAGGGTGCACCCATATTTTGTTTCCTCAGGACTCCTACCCCATGCTCCCCCCGCTCAGCGAAAAAGAACTCGACCGCCTCGAAGACCTGCTGATCACCTACGGCAACGATTATTCGGTACTCAACCTCGCCGAGCTCAACGGTTTCTTCACTGCTCTGGCCAGCTCCCCCAGCAAGGTCAACCCTGAGCAGTGGCTGCCTTCTGTCGCCGGTGGCAAGGTGCCCAAGTTCAAGAAGCCTGCCCATGAAGAAGCGTATACCGCGCTGATGCTGCGTTATGCCAGCCAGGTGGCCGAAGAGTTGGCCACCGACCTCGAGGGCTTCGAACCGATGTTCGAAGAGGGCGAGAGTGAAGAGGGCCCGGCGATCATTCTCGAGGAGTGGTGCTTCGGCTACATGCGCGGCACGCAAGTGGCCGAGTGGAGCGAGCTGCCGCCAGAGCAGGATCGTCTGCTCAAGGCCATTTCGCTGCATGGGCTGGAAGACAACTTCGAGCTGCTCGACTCGATGAGCTTCGATGAGCGCCAGGCCTGTGTACCGCTGGTGGTCGAGGCGGCGCGGGGGTTGTACCAGTACCAGAAACAGCACCGGCATTGAGATCGTAACCGCAGGCGCGTGGGAGCGGCGATGCGGCGACCAGACGTGCCCCGCGATTGTGATTATTCCACTTGCCGAAATACTGGATTGCTCCCAGCACTGATTCTGCTGCCGGTCGATCCAGTGCAGCATGTCCTCCAGCAGCGCCACTCCCGGCGCTGACCTGGAGCCCCGCACATGCCAAGCCCGATCAAGCTCTACAACTTCCCCAAGTCCGGCCACGCCCACCGTATCGAGCTGATGTTGTCACTGCTCGAACTGCCTACCGAGCTGGTGTTCGTCGACCTGGCCAAGGGTGAGCACAAGCAGCCCGAGTTCCTCGCCATCAACCCCTTCGGCCAGGTGCCGGTGATCGATGACAACGGCATCGTCATCGCCGACTCCAACGCCATCCTTGTCTATCTGGCCAAGGCCTATGGCGGCAAGCGTTGGTTGCCCGAAGATCCGCTCGGCGCCGCCCGTGTGCAGCGCTGGTTGTCGGTGGCCGCAGGCCCGCTGGCCTTCGGCCCGGCCGCCGCCCGCCTGGTGACTGTATTCGGTGCCTCGTTCAACACAGACGAAGTTATTGGCCGCGCCCACACCCTGCTCAAGGTGATCGACGCCGAACTGGCCAAGGGCCCGTTCCTGGTTGGTGACCAGGCGACCATCGCCGATATCGCCAACTACTCGTACATCGCCCACGCCCCCGAGGGCAACGTGTCGCTGGAGCCGTACGCCAATGTGCGCGCCTGGCTGGCCCGGATCGAGGCGCTGCCGGGCTTCGTGCCGATGCCACGCACCGTCATCGGTTTACAGACCACGCTCTGAACCCAGAGGAATGCCGCCATGCGATCGCCCTGGCATGCAGGTGAAAAACGGCTGCAGGAGCAAGTCGGTGTTGCAGAGCGCATGGAGGTGTTCGGCCAGAAGGTCATCCGCGACTTCATGCCCGACCAGCACCGGGCTTTCTATCACCAGTTGCCGTTCCTGGTGGCCGCTGCCGTGGATGCCGCTGGCACCCCTTGGGCGACGCTGCTCGAAGGCCCGGAAGGCTTCGTCAGCTCGCCCGATCCCCGGCAACTGCTGATCGGCACCGCGCCTGCCGCTGATGACCCAGCCACGCCGGGCCTGGTGGATGGCGGTGCCATTGGCTTGCTGGGGATCGAGCTGCATACCCGGCGACGCAACCGGCTCAATGGCCTGATCCGTCGAGCAGGCAACGGTCAGCTGGAGGTGGTGGTCGAGCAGTCGTTCGGCAACTGCCCCCAGTACATCCAGCTGCGCGAATACACCCGCGTCGACGAATCGCCGCAGGCACGTCGGGATTCATCGGCACTCGATGCCGCGTCCCGCGCCATGATCGAAAACGCCGACACCTTCTTTGTCGCCAGCTACGTCGAGCAGGAAAGCGGCCAACGTGCCGTGGACGTGTCTCACCGCGGTGGCCGCCCTGGTTTCGTCAGGGTCGAAGGCAATCGCCTGACCATTCCGGACTATGCCGGCAACCTGCATTTCAACACCCTCGGCAACCTGCTGGTCAACCCGGTTGCCGGTCTGTTGTTCGTCGACTTCACCTCGGGCGATGTGCTGCAGGTTTCAGGGCGAACCGAGGTGATTCTCGACAGCCCGCTGATCAGCGCTTTCGAGGGGGCCGAGAGGATCTGGACCCTGGACATCGAGCAGGTGGTGATTCGCCCGGCTGCCGTGTCGTTGCGCTGGGCCTTCCAGGAGTACGCGCCCACCAGCCTGATGACCGGTACCTGGAGTGAAGCCCAAGAGCGCCTGCAACAGCGTGAGCGCCAGCGCCAATGGCTGACCTGGCGCGTGCTGCGTGTCGAGCAGGAAAGCCGCGATATTCGTTCGTTCTACCTGCAACCCGAGGAGGGTACGGCGGTGGACTTCGCACCCGGCCAGCATATTCCCGTGCGCTTGCAGGTTGATGGAGAGGCACCGCTGATCCGCACCTACAGCCTGTCCAGCGCACCGTCCGATGGCCATCTGCGCATCAGCGTCAAGGCGCAGGGGCCTGCCTCACGCTACCTGCACCAGCAACTGAAGGTGGGCGACCCTTTGCAGGTGCGCCTGCCCATGGGCAGCTTCACCCTCGATCACACCAGCGACCGCCCCCTCGTGCTGGTCGGGGCGGGCGTCGGCATCACCCCGTTGATCGCCATGCTGCGCGAACAATTGGCCTTGGGGCTGGGGCGGCGCATCTACCTGTTCCACGGTAGCCGTACGCTGGCCGACCTGCCGTTCCAGCACGAGCTTGCCGAACTCCAACAACACGCCGGTGGCCTGCTGAGCATTCACCGCGCCCTGAGCCTGCCCGAACCCCAAGCCGTGCAGGGCCGCGACTATGCGTTCGCCAGCCGCCTGGGCATCGAGCAGATCAAGGCCACGCTGCCATTGGACGACTACGACTTCTACCTGTGTGGCCCGGCCAGCTTCACCCAGGATCTCTACGAGGGGCTGCGCACGGTGCATGTCCCCGATGCCCGCATCCACGCCGAAGCCTTCGGCCCTTCGACCCTGCGCCGCCATACCGACGACAACCAGCCCACGCTGCAACAACCGCCGCCCGCCAGCGAACCGGTGCCGGTGTACTTCGCCAGCTCCGCCAAGGAGGCACGCTGGGCGCCCGGTGGCGGCACCTTACTGGAGCTGGCGGAGAGTCGTGGCCTGTCGCCGGACTTCAGTTGCCGCGGTGGCTCCTGCGGCACCTGCAAGACCAAGCTGGTCAGCGGCCAGGTCCACTACCCGAACCCACCCGCCGAGCTGCCCGAGGCCGGTAGCGTGCTGATCTGCTGCGCCATTCCGGCCCAGGCCGAGGACGGTGTGCAAGCCGTGGTGCTGGAGCTCTAGCGTGCGCACAGGGATAATCGCCCCACGACAACGCGTGGGGCGCGGCATGGACCAGATCCACCTGATGAAAGTGTTCGTGGCCGTCGGCGAGCTGGAAAGCTTCGCCGCCGCCGCCCGCCGCCTGGCCATCTCGCCAGCGGCGGTAACCCGCGCCGTCAGCGCCCTGGAGGAGCAGCTCGGGGTCAAGCTGCTGCTGCGCACCACTCGCAGCGTGCGCCTGACCGAGGCCGGCGGGCGCTATCTGGAAGACACCCGGCATATCCTCGCCAGCATTATCGAAGCCAACGAAGCCGCCGCCGGCATCAATGCCTCGCCCAAGGGCGACCTGGCGGTGACCGCGCCGATCCTGTTCGGCAAGAAGTTCGTCATGCCCTGCATCGTGCGCTACCTGCAGCAGTACCCCGAGGTGGACGTCTCGGCGTTCTTCCTCGACCGCGTGGTGAACCTGGTGGAGGAGGGCATGGACGTGGCCGTGCGCATCGGCCAGTTGCCCGACTCGGGCCTGAAGGCGCTACGGGTGGGCAAGATGCGCCGGTTGCTGTGCGCCTCGCCCGAGTACCTGGAGCGTCATGGCACGCCGCGACACCCCTCGGAGTTGCAGAAGCACGAGGTCATTGCCGCCGGGACGCTGTCACCTCGCACCGACTGGCGCTTCGGCGCCATCGACGACCCGACGCTGATCCGCATGAAGCCGCGCCTGACCGTGACCAGCAACGACGCCGCCATCGCCGCGGCCACTGCCGGGCTCGGGATCGCCCGGCTGCTGTCGTACCAGGTGGCGGATGAGGTCGCGGCCGGGCGCTTGCAGGTGATCCTGGCCGAGTACGAGGAAGCGCCCTGGCCGATCCATATCCTGCATCGCGAGAGCAAGTACGGCTCGACCAAGGTGCGCACCTTCATCGACATGCTGGCCGAGCATCTGCGCAGCCATGCGCACCTGAGCTGACCGAGTGGCCTGTCGGCTCAGCTCAGACAAGGCACCTTCGCCTGCCGCGCACACGCCGCCAGTACCTTCAAACCGCCCATCACCTCCGGCGTAATCACCCGCCCAAGGCACACCCGCAACCCCGTGCCACATTCCCCATCGGCAAAGAACATCCCGCTGTCGCCCACCTTGCATCCGCGCTCGGCGGCAAGCTCTCGCAATACCGCCATATCCGTCCCTTCCGGCAATTCGAGCCAGTGGATGAATCCTCCAGCAGGCGCTACATACCGCGTCCCCGGCGCAAACTCCGAGCGCACCAGCGTCTCCATCACCTCGGCCTGCGCCGCCAGCCGCCCACGCAGCTTCGCGCAGTGCGCCTCCATGTACCCGCGCCCGATGAACTCGTCCAGCACGCGCTGGGCCAGGCTCGACACCGCCAGGTTGCGCGAAAACAGCTGGGCCAGGATCGCGTCCCGATAACGCCCGGCCACGCACCAGCCCACCCGGTAGCCCGGCGCCACGGTCTTGGAGAACGACGAGCAGTAGATCGTCTGCCCGGTCGCGTCGTAGTGCTTGATCGCCTTCGGGCGCTGCGCTTCGTCCACCAGGTCGAAGAAGATGTCGTCCTCGATGATCGGCACATCCGCCGCTTGCGCCAGGCGCGAAAGCTCGGTCCGCGCGGCGTCGGGCATGATGAAGCCGCGAGGGTTCTGCAGCGTCGGGTTGAGGAAGACCACATCGACCTTCTTGCGTTTCAGCGCCCATGCCAGGTGGTCGAGGTCCATGCCGCTGCATGCGTGGGTACGTATGGGCAGGGCGCGCATCCCCAGGCGTTCGATGGTCTGCAGGATGCCGTAGTAGGTGGGGGTCTCGATGGCCACCGTGGCGCCCGGCCGGGCCACGGCCTCGAGGGCCAGCTCCAGGGCCACGGTGTCGCCCGAGGTCACCAGGATTTCATCCGGGCCGCAGGCCACGCCGCGCTGCAGCATCAGCCCGGCGATACGTCGGCGCAGCGAGGCCAGGCCAGGCGGGGCGATCAACCCAGCCAGCGGCTGATCGGCCTTGCTGGCCAGGGTCGTCAGGCATTTGTTCAGCAGCACTTGGGGCGTGAGTTCGTCATGCAGCACCGCCGAGCTCAACGACAACCCGCCGTTGCTGGCGGCCTGGGCGAGCATGGCGACCACCGCGTGGTTGACGTTGACGCTGACACTGGCGAGGTCAAAGCCCTGCACCTGGGCCGCGCCTTTGGCGACGAAGTACCCCACCCGGGGCGTGGCCTGCACATAGGCATTGGCTTCCAACTCGGCGAGTGCCCGTTGCACCGTGGCCAGGCTGCTGTCGAACAGCCGCGCCAGCTCGCGCACCGAGGGCAGTTGCGTGCCGGTGGGCCATTCGCCGCTGTCGATCTGGCGCAGCAGCCAGGTGTTGACGGTGTGCCAGCGTTTGTCGGGCTTGGGGGTGCTGTCCATGGGGGCCTTGTGTCGTGTCAGGCGGGGGCTTCGGAAAGGTAGAGCAAAACCACGCCGGTTGCAGCCACGATGACGATGTTCAGCAGCACCAGGGCAAAGCCGAAGCGGATCAGCCCATGTTCTTCTTCGCGGTTGGCCCCGGCCAGCCCGATGATCAGCGACAGGATCGACAGCGAGCCCAGCGCGCCATGCCCGGCGGCGCTGTTGACCATCGCCGCCAGCCACGGGCCGTGGACCGTGGACAGCGCCGCGATGGAGGGCATCACCAGCGTGTTGCCGCCGACATTGGAGCCGGTGACATAGCCAGCCAACCCCGCCAGCAGCGACACCGTCGAGGCCAGCGACACCCCGGACAGCGCCTGCAACGCCCGCTGTGCCTCGACCAGGAAGCCGGCCTTGACCATCACCTGGGACAGCAGCAGGAACAGGAAGATCGTCGCCACCGGGAACCGCGCCCGAGTGGCCAGCGCCTGCCACGGGAAGCCCGCGCCCTGGCGGCCGACCATCATCAGCACCACCAGCAGCAAGGCCAGCCCCGGCGACGCCAGCGGCTTCCACGACACATTGGCGCCGTGCACCACCCACATCCCGTCCCAGCCCGACAACAGGAACAACGCCCGCGACGCGATAATCACCGCCAACAGGGCCAGGTAAGGCCATGCCGCCTGCGGCCAGCGCACTAGTGCCCCGCGCCGCGCCCAGGAGATACCCAGGCCGACCGCGGCCACTGCAAGCCCGGCCAGCACACCCGAGGCCTCCGGCCCGATCCAGCGGTTGACTGCATACAGCACTGTGCTGAACAGCAGCGAGATCAATCCCAGCCCGAGCCATGCCCGTACACTGCGAACACCCGCCAGGCCCAACGCCACGGCGGCCAGGCAGAGGAACACAGGAGCGCTCACCAACGCCGAATGGCTGCCCAGCTCCTGCGCCGGCACATGCGCCAGCAACGCGCCGATCACCGTCGCCAGCCCAAGCGTGCCCCAAGGCATCACCACCATGCCGGCCAGCGCCATCTTCATGCCGACCTGGCGCGAGAACAGCCCCATCAACAACGGCACGGTAGCGATCAGCGATACGCCGAATCCGGTCATCGCCTCCAGCAGCGGCGCCAGGCCCAGCACGATGAAGATCACCTGCATCGGCGGCGTCCAGCCCAGCTCGCGCACCCAGGCACCAATCGCCTGCGGCGCGCCGGCCCGCTCGACCAGGATGACGAAGGCCAGGCCCGGGACGATCACACAGGCGGTACTGAGGAACAGGATCAGCGTGTCTTGCAGGATCGCGCCGGACACCGCCGTCGACAGCGGCTGCGCGGCGCCCAGGCCCCACAGCAGCAAGACACCGGCCACGCCGGCCAGCGCGGCCTGTACGGGCGGACGGCGCAGCAGCAGGATCAGGGCGATCACCAGGCCTATGGGGGACATTTGCAGCAGCAGGGCAGCCATGATGCGGGTTCCTTTAGCCATCCGGGGGAGTGTGGAAGGGATGGTGGAATGAAGGACTAGGCAGCGACAGATACAGGGGGTGGGGTTTTTTCAATACAACCCCAGGGCTTGTGGCGATGGAGCCACCTGTTTGCACCTCCTCTAACGCCAATGCCTGGATTTCTGGGCACTGAGTGCGATATTGGTCGTTAATGCCTGCAATCCGAGGCATTAGGTGGATCGAGCATTCTGGTTACATGCCACATGCACGCAGCGTGGTTATCTGGCCAGACCTGCCAGCACCTTCTCCAGTTTCAGCACCGCCTCCCTCATCTCAGCGGGCGTCAGTGCCGCAAACCCCATCAGCAAGCCGGCATCGTTCCTCGGCACCGCGTACAAGCTGCCCAGCCCCAACAGATCGATTCCCGCTCCGCGTGCCGCCCTGACCACTGCGTCTTCCGCCAAGTTTTGAATGAAGTGGCAGGGCATCTGCAGCCCACCTACCGGCACTTGCGGGCGCAGGAACGCCCCCAGGTGCCGCTGCACCAGATCTGCCAGCACGTCGCGCCGCTCGGCATAGAGGCTGCGCATGACCCGTACATGGGCGTTGAAGTGTCCGTCCTCCATGAACCTGGCCAGGGTCAGCTGGGCGATGGATGCGTTGTGGCCATCCTGCAGCGTTCGCGCAGCGGTCATTGGCGCGACGAGCTGGGGCGGCAGCAGCAGGTAGCCGATGCGCAGCCCGGCGCCCAGCGACTTGGTGAAGGTGCCGATGTACAGCGTGCGCGCATGCGAATCCAAGCCCTGCACACAGGCGGTGGGGCGGCCGGCATAGTGGAACTCGCTGTCGTAGTCGTCCTCGATGATCCACGCCCGTTGCTGGCGGGCCCATTCGATGGCCAGCAGGCGCCGGTCCAGCGACAGGGTGGCGCCGGTCGGGTATTGGTGCGAGGGCGTGAGGAACAGCGCCCGGGCATCCGGCGCTAGCTGGGCCATGCCGTCCACCTGCAGGCCGTGCGCGTCGACCGGCACCGGCACGCCTTGCAGCCCGGCGGCGCTGATGGCCTTGCGGGTGCCTTGGTACAGCGGGTCCTCGACCAGCACCCGGTCGCCTGCGTCCATGAGTACCTGAGCGCACAGGCCCAGGGCCTGCTGCGAGCTGGTGAGGATCAGGATGCGGTCGGCGGATGCCTGCGCGCCGCGTTCGAGGTTGAGGTAGTCGGCGATTGCACTGCGCAAGGCGAACATGCCCTGTGGCTCGCTGTGTTCCAGGGCGCGAGTGCCGTATTCCTTGTACACCTGCCGCTCCAGCTTCTCCCAGACGGCCAGGGGGAAACGCCGGGTTTCTGCCACGCCCGGGGCGAAGGGGCGGGGTGATTGGAAGTTGTGAACGCCACCGCTGTGCAATAGCGCTTCACCTCGGCGGCTCAACTGCACCGTGGCCTCGCTTTGTGCCGGCCGCTGGCGCTTGCGCGACGGCAGGCAGCGGGCCCGTTGCGACACGAAGCTGCCGCTGCCCACGCGCCGCTCGATAAAGCCCTCGGCGTGCAACTGGCTGTAGGCCGACTCCACGGTATCCCGCGAGACGCCCAGGGAACTTGCCAGCGACCGCGACGCCGGCAGCGGCTTGCCGACCGGCAGGGCACCCTCGAGGATCAACTGGCGGATGGCCCGCTGGATGCGCACATGCCGCGCCAGTGCCCCATGGGCGGGATCCGTTAGCCAGGCTTTTACCGATTCCAGCTGGGCGTGTTTGAACATTGGCCTGGTCCTTGGCGCGTGGATATGAAAGGTGCCTGCCTATCCTGGGCCGGATCGCGTCCCTGAAAATGGTCTGGTAACTACCGAATAATTGGCAGGTAAAAACCAGCCATTTATCCGCTATAAAACCCAGGTCCGCAAGCAATCACCAAGGAAGGCAAGCGCTGCGGACAGGCCGGCCCCCTCACTCATTCAGCTGTGTTGTCCAAAAGGGGTTTGAAGAATGACCACCACCCAACTGCCCGTTTTCGTACGCGAAGTGAAGCAAACCGACCTGCAGCCATGGTCCGACTACTGGGCGCAATACCAGGCCTTCTATCAAGTGGACCTGGGCCCAACCATCACCGATCGTACCTGGGCGCGCTTCTTCGACCCGGCCGAGCCCATGCACTGCGCCGTGGCCACGGATGGCGAGCAAATCTTCGGCTTCGTTCACTACGTGTTCCACCGCTCGACCTGGGGGCGAAATGATTTCTGTTACCTGGAAGACCTGTTCGTGTCGCCAAGGGCGCGGGGGAGGATGATCGGTAAGCGGCTGATCGAGTTCGTCCAGGACCAGGCCCGGCAGCACCGGTGCGACCGGTTGTACTGGCATACCCAGGAGACCAACAAGACTGCGCAGCGGTTGTATGACTGGATTGCCGAGAAGCCGGGGGTGATCGAGTACCGGATGTCGTTGGATGTTGCTCACTAAGTCCATAGTGAGCAGATGAGGGCGTGGGAGTGGAAGGGGGGCACCGGCTTCGGGGTGTAGGTCCCTGTGGCGCACAGCCGCTCCCATGCCCAGGCATCAGAAATTCCCATTCGAAATCTGCCCGAGTCTTACGGTGCTGTCAGACCATTCAGAAAGATGAATCCCTTCCTGGCAGAGGAATACTTAATCCAATATTTTGTGCCTTAACTGCCATCTATTCAGATAACACACATGAATTTGGATTTAAGTCTTACCAAACCCAGTGAACTCATGAGGGCGCTGTGCGAGCGCTTGCGCACCGAGCGGCTCGCTCAACAGATGTCGCAAGCGGAAGTGGCTGCTCGGGCTGGCGTCGGCACCAATACTGTGTCCAACCTTGAAACGGGACGTAATGTCGGTTTTGAGAACCTGATCCGAGTGGCGATGGTTCTAGGCCGAAGAAAAGAGCTTGAGGCGCTGTTTTTGCCGAGGGTGGAGTGCATAGCCGACATTGCTCGCTACGAGCTCGGTGCCAAGCGCCAGCGCATCCGGAAGAAGTCAGGGCAGGGTTGAACAGGGCTGCATGGCAGCCCTTTCAGTGCATCGCAGGGTTCAATCGCCAACCCCATGTAACCTCAATGCCCGCTGCGCACATTCCTTCCAGCTCAGCTTGCGCCGCTCGGGCACCACCACGGGCAACTCCGCCGCCATCACCAACGGCATATCCCGCATCCGTACCCAAGGCTCACTCTGCCAATACAACAGGCTCGCCGTATGCCCACCCGGCCAGCACATCCTGCCCAGGCGCGGCAGGTCTTCCAGCGCCGAGTCCTGCCCATCGCGCAGCACCGCCACCACCTCATGGGTCAGCCAGTGGCGCAGGTGGCGGTTTTCCGGAATGTGATGATGGGCGAGGAGGGTATAGGCCCCGGACTCGCTGACCATGGTGGTTTCGCCGTACTGGCCGTAGCGCAGCAGCTGCACGGTGCGATGCTGGTCCGGGTCGAGCTTGCGGATGCAGTGTTCGTCGAGGAAGCGCCCGGTCATCCGACCGAGTTCGTGGGCGCAGAACCAGGCTTGGGATTCGAGCCAGAGAGTGTGGAGGGGGCGGTTGTGGCGGGTGAAGAGGGTGGAGGAGTAGTGAGTCATGATGGGCTATCCAAGTCAGGGAGAGCCGTTTCTAACGGGAACGGAATTCCGCCATGTGAGCGTTCTTAGCGCTCAAACAAACTACCGTGGTTTTCTCTGGTTAAGTAGAGATACCTATGTAGGAGGTTTCTTGATTTTGAGGCTCGAGAAATAAAAAAGGCTGCCCAAGGGCAGCCTTTCTGGAAAGCTGGACGATCAATCCCAGCTCAGAGCACCACCTGTCTGGTACTCGATAACCCGAGTCTCAAAGAAGTTCTTCTCTTTCTTCAAGTCCATGATCTCGCTCATCCAAGGGAAGGGGTTGGTAGTCCCCGGATACTCTTCCTTCAGACCAATCTGGGTCAGTCGACGGTTGGCAATGAACTTGAGGTAATCCTCCATCATCGCCGCGTTCATGCCCAGCACGCCGCGTGGCATGGTGTCACGGGCGTATTCGATCTCCAGCTGGGTACCCTGCAGGATCATCTGGGTAGCCTCTTCCTTCATCGCGGCATCCCACAGGTGCGGGTTCTCGATCTTGATCTGGTTGATCACGTCGATGCCGAAGTTCAGGTGCATGGACTCATCACGCAGGATGTACTGGAACTGCTCGGCGACGCCGGTCATCTTGTTGCGGCGGCCCATGGACAGAATCTGGGTGAAGCCGCAGTAGAAGAAGATGCCTTCCAGTACGCAGTAGTAAGCGATCAGGTTGCGCAGCAGCTCTTTGTCGGTCTCGACCGTGCCGGTGTTGAACTCCGGGTCCGAGATGGCGCGGGTGTACTTCAGGCCCCAGGCGGCTTTCTTCGCGACCGATGGGATCTCGTGGTACATGTTGAAGATCTCGCCTTCATCCATGCCCAGCGACTCGATGCAGTACTGGTAGGCGTGGGTGTGGATCGCCTCTTCGAAGGCCTGGCGCAGGATGTACTGGCGGCACTCCGGGTTGGTGATCAGGCGGTACACGGCCAGGGCCAGGTTGTTGGCAACCAGGGAGTCGGCGGTGGAGAAGAAGCCGAGGTTGCGCATCACGATGCGGCGCTCGTCTTCGGTCAGGCCGTCCATGCTCTTCCACAGGGCGATGTCGGCGGTCATGTTGACCTCTTGCGGCATCCAGTGGTTGGCGCAGCCGTCGAGGTACTTCTGCCAGGCCCAGTCGTACTTGAACGGGACCAGCTGGTTGAGGTCGGCGCGGCAGTTGATCATGCGCTTTTCGTCAACGGCGACGCGGGCCGAGGAGCCTTCCAGCTCGGCCAGGCCTTCGGCGATGTCCAGGGCGTCCAGGGCAGCCTTGGCGCGCTTGACCGCGTCGGAGTCGGCGGCGGTGGCGGCGCGGGCTTCCAGGGCGGCGGCACCGCCGGCGCTGTCGAGCTTGTCCAGGGTGGTGGTGGCAGCGGCCTGTGCGGCGGTGTTGCCTTTGGCGGCGACTTCGCCGTCTTCTTTGTCGAATTCGTCCCAGCTCAGCATGGTGAGATCTCCTGCTTGAGGGCCATCAATGAGTATGGCCGGTGGATCTTGGTTGCGGTGCGGTGCACGCAAATCTGGAGTGCCCGGGGAGGGCTGACCGGGGCGTTGGGCCCCGGCTTGTTATGTCTGGCTGTGGGGAGGTGCTGGCAGTGCCGGCCTCATCGCTGGCAAGCCAGCTCCCACAGGGTTCTGCGCCGTGGCGCAGAAAAGAGGCTACCCGGGGGTAGCCTCTGCGAAGGCCTTATTGGCAGGCTTCGCAATCCGGCTCGTCGATGGCGCAGGCCTTCGGTACCGGGGCTGGGCCCGCGGCCTGGACCGGGGCGCTGTCGCCGCCGCTCGACACGGCGTTGAGCTTGCCGGTGTTGATGGTCGACTTCTCGGTGCTGGTCGCGGCCAGGGCACGGAGGTAGTAGGTGGTCTTCAGACCACGGTACCAGGCCATGCGGTAGGTCACGTCGAGCTTCTTGCCCGAAGCGCCGGCGATGTACAGGTTCAGCGACTGGGCCTGGTCGATCCACTTCTGGCGACGCGAGGCGGCATCGACGATCCACTTGGTCTCGACTTCGAACGCGGTGGCGTACAGGTCTTTCAGCTCTTGCGGGATACGCTCGATCTGCTGCACGGAACCATCGTAGTACTTCAGGTCGTTGATCATCACCGAGTCCCACAGGCCGCGGGCCTTCAGGTCGCGGACCAGGTACGGGTTGATCACGGTGAACTCGCCCGACAGGTTCGATTTCACGTACAGGTTCTGGTAGGTCGGCTCGATGGACTGCGATACGCCGGTGATGTTGGCGATGGTCGCGGTCGGCGCGATGGCCATGATGTTCGAGTTACGAATACCTTTTTGTACGCGCTCGCGCACCGGTGCCCAGTCCAGGCTCTCGGTCAGGTCGACGTCGATGTACTTCTGGCCACGGGCCTCGATCAGGATCTGTTGCGAATCCAGCGGCAGGATGCCCTTGGACCACAGCGAACCCTGGAAGGTCTCGTAGGCGCCGCGCTCGTCGGCCAGGTCGCAGGAAGCCTGGATCGCGTAGTAGCTGACCGCTTCCATCGACTTGTCGGCGAACTCGACGGCAGCATCGGAGCCGTACGGGATGTGCTGCAGGTACAGCGCGTCCTGGAAGCCCATGATGCCCAGGCCGACCGGGCGGTGCTTGAAGTTCGAGTTACGCGCTTGTGGCACCGAGTAGTAGTTGATATCGATCACGTTGTCGAGCATGCGCACGGCGGTGTTCACGGTGCGTTGCAGCTTGGCGGTGTCCAGCTTGCCATCGACGATGTGGTTCGGCAGGTTGATCGAGCCCAGGTTGCAGACCGCGATCTCGTCCTTGTTGGTGTTCAGGGTGATCTCGGTGCACAGGTTCGAGCTGTGGACCACGCCCACGTGCTGCTGCGGGCTGCGCAGGTTGCACGGGTCCTTGAAGGTCAGCCACGGGTGGCCGGTCTCGAACAGCATCGACAGCATCTTGCGCCACAGGTCTTTGGCCTGGATGGTCTTGAACACCTTGATCTTGTTGTACTCGGTCAGGGCTTCGTAGTACTCGTAGCGCTCTTCGAAGGCCTTGCCGGTCAGGTCGTGCAGATCAGGCACTTCCGATGGCGAGAACAGGGTCCACTTGCCGTCATCGAAGACGCGCTTCATGAACAGGTCGGGGATCCAGTTGGCGGTGTTCATGTCGTGGGTACGACGACGGTCATCACCGGTGTTCTTGCGCAGCTCGATGAACTCTTCGATATCGAGGTGCCAGGTTTCCAGGTAGGCACACACGGCGCCCTTGCGCTTGCCACCCTGGTTCACGGCGACGGCGGTGTCGTTGACCACTTTCAGGAACGGCACGACGCCTTGCGACTTGCCGTTGGTGCCCTTGATGTACGAGCCCAGGGCGCGCACCGGAGTCCAGTCGTTACCCAGGCCACCGGCGAATTTCGACAGCATGGCGTTGTCGTGGATCGCGTGGTAGATGCCCGACAGGTCGTCCGGCACGGTGGTCAGGTAGCAGCTCGACAGCTGCGGACGCAGGGTGCCGGCGTTGAACAGGGTCGGGGTCGAGGCCATGTAGTCGAAGGACGACAACAGGTTGTAGAACTCGATCGCACGGGCTTCTTTGTCTTTCTCTTCCAGCGCCAGGCCCATGGCCACACGCATGAAGAACACCTGCGGCAGCTCGAAGCGCACGCCATCCTTGTGGATGAAGTAGCGGTCGTACAGGGTCTGCAGGCCCAGGTAGGTGAACTGCTGGTCGCGCTCGTGGTTGATCGCCTTGCCCATGCGCTCCAGGTCGTAACCTTTCAGCGCCGGGTCGAGCAGTTCGAACTCGACGCCTTTCTCGACGTAGGCCGGCAGGGCCTTGGCGTACAGGTCGGCCATCTCGTGGTGGGTGGCGCTGTCGGCGACGTTCAGGAAGCCCAGGCCTTCGGCACGCAGGGTGTCCATCAGCAGGCGGGCGGTGACGAACGAGTAGTTCGGCTCGCGCTCGACCAGGGTACGGGCGGTCATCACCAGGGCGGTGTTGACGTCCTTCAGGGCGACGCCGTCGTACAGGTTCTTCAGGGTTTCGCGCTGGATCAGCTCGCCATCGACTTCGGCCAGGCCTTCGCAGGCTTCGCTGATGATGGTGTTCAGGCGCGCCATGTCCAGCGGCGCCAGGCTGCCGTCGGCCAGGGTGATGCGGATGCTTGGGTGCGGCTCGACCACGCTGTCGGCGTTGGAGCGGGTAGCACGCTCCTTGGCACGCTGGTCGCGGTAGATGACGTAGTCACGGGCGACTTTCTGCTCGCCGGCGCGCATCAGGGCCAGTTCGACCTGGTCCTGGATTTCTTCGATGTGGATGGTGCCACCCGATGGCATGCGACGCTTGAACGTGGCGGTGACCTGCTCGGTCAGGCGCGCGACGGTGTCGTGGATGCGCGACGAGGCGGCAGCGGTGCCGCCTTCAACTGCGAGGAACGCCTTGGTGATGGCAACGGTGATCTTGTCGTCGGTGTAGGGGACGACAGTGCCGTTACGCTTGATCACGCGCAGTTGGCCAGGGGCGGTGGCGGCCAGATCCTGGTTCGAATCGGCGGCCTGAGGCGCCTTGGCCTGCGGGTTCTCGCGAGTTGTGTCGGTTTGCATGGGTGGGTGTCTCCACAGTTTCTAGTTTGTTCAGGCGCCGTTGTCGGGCGCCACCGTTCCGTCCACTTGCTCGATGGCCCGGGCGGGGATGCGCGTGAAGCACACGCATCCGCCCGCTCGGGCTTACCGACTTCGGGACAGACTCAGGAATTAGGGGCAGTAACCTGCCGCTCCCTGGCCGAAGTCAAAGGTTCTGGGCGTACCCAAAATCTGTTGCTGATGAGTGCGGGCCTTGCCTGCAACACTCATACCCGAACAAGGCCGTCTGCGGCTTGCCTCGGTCGCCCTCCGCAGGAGCGGTTTGGCTGTTGAAATCACCTTAAGTTCAGCCAGAAAATTCGCTTGAATTTGCCTGTTGACTTGTGTTTGTGATTTTGCGCAAAACCCAATATCTAGTGGTTCGCTGCGATGGGGATACAAGATAATGCGGTCCAGGGGGCTTTGCAAGGTCGGCGCCTGTGGATAACTTGTGGGTACTTTGTGAGTCATCCGTGGGTATTCGCTGTAGGCCTTGTCCCAAGAGGTTTGCACGATTTTTTGCCTGTGCTACGCCGCCGCGAAGATTTTTTAGGGCGCGCACCCTATCACAAAAAACGGTTCAGTCGAGGGCTGTTTGCGGTGGTTGGCAGGGGTGGGGGCGGGACGTAGTATCCGGGGCTGATGTTGCGCTTTGGTGAAGGCGGATTTGCTCTGCAATCAAAGGGTTGTGCTGGCCCCGCGATAAGGCCGGCACGGATAACACAAGGCCAGACAATAAACAGAAGAAGGGGAGGCCATGGACCAACCAATCAATCGCATCCTGATCGTCGAGGACGACCAGCGCCTGGCCGAACTGACTGCCGAATACCTCCAGGCCAACGGCTTCGAAGTGGCGGTGGAGGGCGACGGTGGCCGCGCCGCGCGGCGCATCATCGACAGCCAGCCGGACCTGGTGATCCTCGACCTGATGCTGCCCGGCGAAGACGGCCTGAGCATCTGCCGCCGCGTGCGCGGCCAGTACGCCGGCCCCATCCTCATGCTCACTGCCCGCAGCGACGAGCTCGACCAGATCCAGGGCCTGGACCTGGGCGCCGACGACTACGTGTGCAAACCGGTGCGCCCGCGCGTGCTGCTGGCGCGTATCAATGCCCTGCTGCGCCGCAGCGACGCCCCGGAGCGCCGCCAGGACCTGACCTTCGGGCCCCTGCATATAGACAGCCGCCAGCGCGAGGCGCGCCTGCACGGCCAGCTGGTCGACCTGACCGGCGCCGAATTCGACCTGCTCTGGCTGCTGGCCAGTAACGCCGGACGCGTGCTGTCCCGCGAGGAGATCTTCACCTCGCTGCGCGGCGTCGGCTACGACGGCCAGGATCGCTCCATCGATGTGCGCATCTCCAAGATCCGCCCCAAGATCGGCGACGACCCGATCACCCCGCGGTTGATCAAGACCCTGCGCAGCAAGGGCTACCTGTTCGTCGGCGAGGCGCCATGAACTCGATCTTCCTGCGCATCTATGGCGGCATGCTCGCGGTGCTGGTGCTGGTGGCCGTGCTCGGTGTGCTGAGCCTGCACCTGCTCAACGAAATCCGCGCCGGCCAGCACCGCGAGCGCCTGGCCCAGGGCACCTTCAGCCTGATGGCCGACAACCTGGCGCAGCAGAACGCGGTGGAGCGCACCCGTTCGCTGGTGATCTGGGAGCGCCTGCTCGGCGTGCCGCTGGACCTGCAACCGCTGTCGGCCTTTACCCTCGACGGCGGGCAGCGGGCACGGCTGTACCGTGACCTGGTGGTGGTGGAGAAGACCGGCCCGCATGCCGCCCGGGTGCTGCGCCGGGTTGGCCACGAGGACCTGCTGCTGGTGGCCGAGGTCAAGCAGATCAGCGAGCAGCTGGCCCGCGCCACCCTTTATCTGTTGGCCGACGAACTGGTGCGCTACCCGGTGACCGAGCAGCAGGCGCGCCTGGCGCAGCTGCGGCAGAGCAAGGGCTTCGGTTTCGACATCGCCTTGCAGCGCATCGAGCGCGCCGCCCTGGACGACGACCAGCGCCGCCGGGTGGAGGAGGGCGATACGGTGATGGCCCTGGGCAGGGACGGCGATTCGATCCGCGTGTTCTCGGGGTTGTCCGGTTCGCCCTGGGTGCTGGAGATCGGCCCGTTGTATCAGCTCAACCCCTATCCGCCGCAGTTGCTGATCCTCATCGCCTTTCTCGGCCTGTGCCTGATCGGCCTGGTGGTCTACCTGCTGGTGCGCCAGCTGGAGCGGCGAGTGTCGGGCCTGGAGGTGGCGGCCACGCGCATCGCCCAGGGCAGCCTCGACACCCGGGTGCCGGCCGGCGATGCCGACTCGGTGGGGCGTCTGGCCGAGGCCTTCAACGGCATGGCCGAGCACCTGCAGCGTTCATTGACCATGCAGCGCGAGCTGGTGCGGGCGGTGTCCCACGAGCTGCGCACGCCGGTGGCGCGGCTGCGCTTCGGCCTGGAGATGATCGAGAGCGCCGGCAGCGACGAGGCCCGGGCCAAGCACCTGGCGGGCATGGACGGCGATATCCAGGATCTGGACAAGCTGGTCGACGAGATGCTGACCTACGCCCGCCTGGAGCAGGGCGCGCCGGCCTTGCATTTCCAGGTGGTGGACCTGGACGAGCTGCTGGCGCGGGTGATCGAGGAGCTGGCACCGCTGCGCGCCGAGGTGCGGGTGGTGCGTGGCGTATGCCACGGGCTCGACGGTGGCGACGCCCGGGTCGAGGCCGAGCCGCGCTACCTGCACCGGGCCCTGCAGAACCTGGTGCGCAATGCCATGCGCCATGCCGAGTCCGAAGTGCGCGTGAGCTATCACCTGGGGCAGCAACGTTGCCGCATCGATGTGGAGGACGACGGGCCCGGGATTCCCGAGGGCGTGTGGCACCGCATCTTCACCCCCTTCACCCGCCTCGACGACAGCCGCACCCGGGCCTCGGGCGGGCATGGCCTGGGGCTGTCGATCGTGCGGCGGATCATCTACTGGCACGGCGGCCGCGCCCTGGTCGGGCACAGCGAGCAGTTGGGCGGGGCGTGTTTCAGCCTGAGCTGGCCGCGGGAGCAGCCACGCGACTAAACGCTGATCAGACTGAGCAGGTGGCCGTCCTGCAGGCAGAACTGGCCATCCAGCTCGACGCCGTGGTGCCATTCGGCCGACAGGTCGGTGAGCAGGCGCAGGCGCGCGTGGCCGTCGGCGGACCATTCCAGCAGTTCGGCGTGCTCGAAATAGAAGCGCTTTTTCGTCAGTGGGTAGAGCGTCTTGAACAGGCTTTCCTTGAGCGAGAAGGTCAGGGTCACGGCCAGGGCCTGTTGGCTGCGGTCCAGGCGTTCCAGTTCCGCAGGGGTGAGGATCTCCCCGGCCAGGCGTTCGGCGCGGTCCTCGCCGAGCAGGGTTTCCTGGTCAAGCCCGAGGCCGCGGCATTGGCCGTCAGCGGCGACCACGGCGGCGGCCCAGCCCTGGCCGTGGGTGATCGAGCCGTGGATGCCGGCGGGCCAGATCGGCGAGCGGTCTTCGTGGGTAGCGGGCGCGTAGTCGCGGCCATCCAGATGTTGCAGGGCTGCCCGGGCGCAGACTCGGCCAGCCAGGTACTCGGCCTGGCGCTTGGCCACCGAGCGTTGCAGGCTGGCAGTCTGTTCGATGCCGGCGCGCTGGAAGTCGTCCGGCGCGAGTTTGGCCGGGTCGAAGGCGCAACTGACCAGCACCGCGCCGGGGACCGGGCGCGGCAGGGGCCAATGGTGCTCGAGCGGGGCGCAGCAGTTGGGGAGTCTGTTCATGGTCGGTATTGTGCCAGCCGTGATCGCTGGCGCAAATCACCGGAACGTCATCGCGGGCAAGCCCTTCAGTCAAACGCCGTCTTGAGGAACGCCTGCATATCCTTCCATGAGCTCTCGTCAGCTGCCTTGTCATAGCCGATATCCGGCCCGCCATGCTCGCCATGGCTCAACCGGTCGGCATCCGGGTTGGTGAAGCCATGCTTGGCCCCCGGGATCCCGACGAACTTGTAGTCGGCCTTGGCCGCATCCATCTCCGCCTTGAACGCCGCCACCTGCTGCGGGGTGACCATGCTGTCGGCCTCGCCATGCTCCACAAGGATCTTGGCCCGGATCACCCCCGGCTTGGCCGGCGTCTGGGTCACCAGCGCGCCATGGAAGCTCACCACGCCGTCGAGCTTCTCACCGCGGCGCGCCGCGTCCAGCACCACCTTGCCGCCAAAGCAGTAGCCGATGGCCGCCAGCTGGTGCTTGTTGGTGTTGGGCTGGATCTTCAGCAGCTCCAGCCCGGCATCGAAGCGCCGGGCGGCGGCCGCTGGGTCCTTCATCGCCGCGGCCATGAACGCTTGGGCATCCTGCGGGTGCTCGGTGTTCTTGCCGTCGCCGTACATGTCGATGGCCAGGGCGTTGTAGCCCAGCGCCGCGAGGTCGCGGGCGCGGCGCTTGGCGTAGTCGTTCAGCCCCCACCATTCATGCACCACCACCACGCCCGGGCGCTTGCCCTTGATGGCGTCGTCGTAGGCGTAGTAGCCGATCAGCGCGGTGCCGTCGGCGTCCTGGTAGCGGATCTCGCGGGTCTGCACCGCCGCCTGGGCGAGGGTGGCGCCGCACAACAGGGCCAGTGCAAGCAGGGTACGCATGGTCGAGCTCCTTGTTCGGTTCGTTCAGCCCAGGTTCAGGCCGGGTTCAGCAGGGGTTCAGGGCGCCCTCCCTACTCTAGTCCCCAGACAGAAACAACGCATCCAACCCGGAGTACCTGAACCATGAAAACGCTCAATACCCTGATCGCCGCCATGGCGGTTTGCGCCGCCGGCCTCACCACCGCCGCCCAGGCCGATGACAATTTCGCCAGCCTGACCTACGGCCAGACCAGCGACAAAGTGCGCAAGTCCGGCCTGTTGCAACGCAACACCGACGGCCTGAACGCCGACGGCATCATCGGCAAGGACAGCACCTGGGGCGTGCGCCTGGGCAAGATCAACGACCAGGGCCGCTACTACATGACCTACGACAACGTCTCGGGCGATCACAGCGGCGTCAAGCTGCGCCAGGAAAACCTGCTCGGCAGCTACGACCTGTTCCTGCCGGTGGGCGATACCACCAAGCTGTTCGGTGGCGGCACCCTGGGCATGACCAAGCTGACCCAGGACTCGCCGGGCGCCAGCCGCGACACCGACTACGGCTATGCCGTGGGCCTGCAGGCCGGCGTGATCCAGGAAATCACCGACAAGGCCTCGGTGGAGATGGGCTACCGTTACCTGCGCAGCAACGCCGCCACCGAGATCGGCGCCCACGGCGGGCCGAAGGACGGCACCCTGCGCCTGACCAGCAGCGCACAGACCTACCTGGCGGCGAGCTACAAGTTCTGAGGTCGCTGTTATCCTGTACCGGCCTCATCGCGAGGATGCCCCGCGATGAGGCCGGTACAGGCATTCGCTATTGGAAGGAGAACTGCATGAAATTGCTGGTGGTCGAGGACGAGGCGCTGCTGCGTCATCACCTGTTCACCCGCCTCGGCGAGGGCGGCCACGTGGTGCAGGCGGTGGCCAACGCCGAGGAAGCCTTGTACCAGGCCGAGCAGTACAACCATGACCTGGCGGTGATCGACCTGGGCCTGCCGGGCATGAGCGGGCTGGACCTGATCCGTCAGCTGCGCAACCTTGGCCAGACCTTTCCGATCCTGATTCTCACCGCCCGTGGCAACTGGCAGGACAAGGTCGAAGGCCTGGCCGCCGGCGCTGACGATTACGTGGTCAAGCCGTTCCAGTTCGAAGAGCTGGAGGCGCGCCTGAACGCCCTGCTGCGCCGCTCCAGTGGCTTCACCCAGTCGACCATCGCCGCCGGCCCGCTGGTGCTCGACCTCAACCGCAAGCAGGCGACCCTGGACGAGCAACCGCTGGCGCTGACCGCCTACGAATACCGCATCCTCGAGTACCTCATGCGTCATCACCAGCAGGTGGTGGCCAAGGACCGCCTGATGGAACAGCTGTACCCGGATGACGAGGAGCGCGACCCGAATGTCATCGAGGTGCTGGTCGGCCGCCTGCGCCGCAAGCTCGAGGGCGACAACGGCTTCAAGCCGATCGATACCGTGCGTGGCCTGGGCTACCTGTTCACCGAGCGCTGCCGATGATCCGCTCGCTACGGGTGCGCCTGATGCTGGCGGCGGCGTTGCTGGCGCTGCTGTTCATGCTGGCGCTGCTGCCGGCGCTGCAGAAGGCCTTCAGCTTGGCGTTGCAGGAGTCCATCGAGCAACGCCTGGCCTCGGACGTGACCACACTGATTTCAGCTGCGCGCATAGAGCGTGGCCAGTTGCAGATGCCGGCGCTGCTGCCGGACGAACGCTTCAACCTGCCGTATACAGGCCTGATCGGCTACATCTTCGACCGCCAGGGCAAGCTGGTGTGGCAGTCGCGGGCCACGCGCAACCGCAACATCAACTATCACCCGCGCTATGACGGGCGTGGCAACGAATTCGCGCGTATTCACCAGGACGACGGCGAGGAGTTCTTCGTCTATGACGTCGAGGTCAAGTTGCTTGGCGGCAAGAGTGCGGCGTTCAGCATCGTCGCCCTGCAACCGGTCCGCGAATACCAGGACACCCTCAATGGCCTGCGCGAGAAACTCTACTTCGGCTTCGGCGCGGCGCTGCTGGCGCTGATGGTGCTGCTGTGGGCCGGCCTGACCTGGGGCCTGCGCTCGCTGCGCCGGCTCAGCTCCGAGCTGGATGACGTGGAGAGCGGCGCCAGGGATGGACTGAGCCGCGAGCACCCGCGCGAGCTGCTGCGCCTGACCGGCTCGCTCAACCGCCTGCTGCGCAGCGAGCGCGAACAGCGCCAGCGCTACCGCGACTCGCTCGACGACCTGGCCCATAGCCTGAAGACCCCGCTGGCGGTGCTGCAGGGCGTGGGCGAGAGCATGGAGCAGGGCGACCGCGAGCAGGCGCGGGTGCTGCAGAGCCAGATCGAGCGCATGAGCCAGCAGATCGACTACCAACTGCAACGCGCCAGCCTGCGCAAGAGTGGCCTGGTAAAGCACCAGGTCCAGCTCAAGCCGTTGCTCGACAGCCTGTGCAGCACCTTGGCCAAGGTCTATCGCGACAAACGCGTTGAGGTCGGTTTCGATCTGCCGGCCGATGCGCGGGTGCCGATGGAGCAGGGGGCCTTGCTCGAGCTGCTCGGCAACCTGCTGGAGAACGCCTACCGGTTGTGCCTGGGACAGGTGCGGGTCAGCCTGCGCGAAGCGCCTGGGCAACTGGAGCTGTGGATCGAGGACGACGGCCCGGGTGTGCCGCCCGACCAGCGTGAGCGCATTCTCGAACGCGGCGAGCGGCTGGACCGCCAGCACCCCGGGCAGGGGATCGGCCTCGCGGTGGTCAAGGACATCATCGACAGCTACGACGCCGAGTTGAGCCTGGGCGACTCCAAATTGGGCGGGGCTGCGTTCCGCATCGCTTTCCGGCTCGATTGAAATCGCGCAAGACTTGTAGGCGCGCGCTGGGCGGAAATCCGCCAACCTGCCCTGTACGATTTCCGCCATCGGGCGGAAATCCGCCATTTCCCACCGGCTATTACGCCCCGTACCGGGGCATTCACACCCTGTAATCATTGGCTGTGCACCTCAAGCGGGCACTTTGGCATCGCCCTTGCTATTCACCTGGCAGAGGCCTGCCCAGGCGCTCGAACACAACGACAAATCCCTCCGGGTACAGGAGGGTTCGCGATTCAGGTGCCCCGACATCCTGGGAAGGATGCGCCGGCCCACTTGAGGAAAAACTAGCCATGACGACTCGTCAGCCGCTGTACAAATCGCTGTATGTCCAGGTGATCGTCGCGATCACCATCGGTATCCTGCTCGGCCACTACTACCCGGAAACCGGCGTAGCCCTCAAACCCTTGGGTGACGGCTTCGTCAAGCTGATCAAGATGGTCATCGCGCCGATCATCTTCTGCACCGTAGTCAGCGGCATCGCGGGCATGCAGAGCATGAAGTCGGTCGGCAAGACCGGCGGTTACGCGCTGCTGTACTTCGAGATCGTCTCCACCATCGCCCTGATCATCGGCCTGGTGGTAGTCAACGTGGTGCAGCCGGGCGCCGGCATGCACGTCGACGTCAGCACCCTCAACGCCAGCAGCGTGGCTGCCTATGCCGCCGCCGGCGCGCAGCAGACCACCGTCGGCTTCCTGCTCAATGTCATCCCCAACACCGTGGTCGGCGCCTTCGCCAACGGCGACATCCTGCAAGTGCTGATGTTCTCGGTGCTGTTCGGCTTCGCCTTGCACCGCCTGGGCAGCTACGGCAAACCGGTGCTGGACCTGATCGACCGCTTCGCCCATGTCATGTTCAACATCATTAACATGATCATGAAGCTGGCCCCGATCGGCGCCTTCGGTGCCATGGCCTTCACCATCGGCCAATACGGCGTGGGTTCGCTGGTGCAGCTGGGCTACCTGATGGCCTGCTTCTACATCACTTGCCTGCTGTTCGTCCTGGTGGTGCTGGGCGGTATCTGCCGCGCCCACGGCTTCAGCGTGATCAAGCTGATCCGCTACATCCGTGAAGAACTGCTGATCGTGCTGGGCACCTCCTCCTCTGAGTCGGCCCTGCCGCGCATGCTGGCCAAGATGGAGCGCCTGGGCGCGAAGAAATCGGTGGTTGGCCTGGTGATCCCGACCGGCTACTCGTTCAACCTGGACGGTACCTCGATCTACCTGACCATGGCCGCGGTGTTCATCGCCCAGGCCACCGACACCACCATGGACATCACCCACCAGATCACCCTGCTGCTGGTGCTGCTGGTGGCCTCCAAGGGTGCCGCGGGCGTCACCGGTTCCGGCTTCATCGTCCTGGCCGCCACCCTGTCGGCCGTCGGCCACCTGCCGGTTGCCGGCCTGGCGCTGATCCTGGGTATCGACCGCTTCATGTCCGAAGCCCGCGCCCTGACCAACCTGATCGGCAACGCCGTGGCCACCGTGGTCGTGGCCAAGTGGGTCAAGGAGCTGGACACCGACACCCTGCAGGCCGAATTGGCGTCTGGCGGCTCGCCGCTGATCGACACCCGTCCGACCGACGACCTGGGCGTGGCCGAAGGCCCGGCGCGTTGAGCGTGAGTTGAAATGCGAAAAGGCGACCCTCGGGTCGCCTTTTTGATGCGTTGACGATTATTCGACCCGGGTCTCGCCGCTGTATACCAGGATCTCCCGGCAGCGCCGGCACAAGTAGCGCCGCCCCTGGCGCACCAGCTTGTGGCGCTGGGCGGTGAACGGGAAATCGCTTTCCGGGCACGGGCAACGGTAGATGTAACGTGTCGCCACGCGCCGCTGCACTTCGTAGTTGTGGCAGCGGTTCGGCGGCAGCTCGTACACCCCGCGCATGATCAACTGCCACTCCTCGCCATGGGCCTGGATGCGCTCGCCGAACAGCTGGTGGGCGATCAGGTGGGCGACCTCGTGGGCCACGGTCTGGCGCAGGAAGTCTTCGGCGTTCTCGCGGTACAGCTGCAGGTTGAAGCGCAGCAGGTTCTCGTGCAGGTGGGCGACGCCGGCCTTCTGTCCGCGCAGCTTGAAGCTGACCTGCGGGCGCGGGAAGGGGCGTTTGAAGAAGTTTTCGGCTTGCTGGTAACAGGTTTCGACGCGTTGTCTGAGCAGCTCGGGCATGGCGGGGTAGTTCTCCTGACCGGGCATTATGCCGCAGGCAACGGGCGGCTGCCGAGCCGCCGGTCAGGCACACGAAGCGAGGCCGCCTTGCGGCGGCCCCGGTGATGCCCCAGTGTTGGTTGGATCTGGTTGGTATGCGTTCAGTTGGTATAGACGGGCCCCACGCCCAGTCCCCAGATGATCACGGTCGCGGCCATGATCGCCACCAGAACCACGAGGCCCACCGCCAGCACCGAGCTGGAGAACAGGAAGCCTTCATCCGACGGTATGTTCATGAAGGTCGGCAAGCCGACATACAGCAGGTACACGGTGTAGCAGATCGCCGCCGTGCCGATCAGCATGCCCAGCCACAGGTGTGGGTACAGCGCCGCAAGGCCGCCGATGAACAGCGGAGTGGCGGTGTAGGTGGCAAAGGCGATGCACTGCGCCATGCTCGGGTTGGCGTCGTAGGTGCGCGCCATCCAGTGGATGAAGGCGCCCATCACCGCCACGCCTGCGAGCATCGCCAGGTAGGACATGATGCTCATCCACAATGCGCTTTCCATGGTCAGCATCACGGCTGGCCGCTCGCCGATCACCCAGCCGACCTGGGTGGTGCCGATGAACGCCGACACGGCGGGGATCGCCGCCAGGATCAGCGTGTGTGTCAGGTACATGTGGCTGATGCTTTCATCCTCGCCACGAATCTCCCGCCACTCCTGGTCGGGGTGGGTGAACAGCCCAACAACGTGATGAATCATACGGGTCACTCCTATCGTCGTTGCCAAACGCCCCCCGGATGGAGCGCCTATGGCCCGAGGCCAGGACACCAGGTGCTGCGCCAATGTGGCCTTATGTCGCAGTATAGGAAGCGGATTCCCGCATAAAACCGGCTTTTTAGAGCAAATCGCGCTGTCAGGACGGTTGTTGATTCCCTTGAAGTCTTTATCGGATTCACCTACTGCGCCGCCCGGTTTGTGCGTAAAATAGCCGGCTTTTGTCACACCTCGCGGATCCAAGCGCTATGGGCACCCTCTCGGTCAACCAGAACAAACTGCAAAAACGCCTGCGTCGCCTCGCCGGCGAAGCCATCACCGACTTCAACATGATCGAGGATGGCGACAAGGTCATGGTCTGCCTGTCCGGCGGCAAGGACAGCTACACCATGCTCGACGTTCTGTTGCACCTGCAGAAGGTGGCGCCGATCAAGTTCGAGATCGTTGCGGTGAACATGGACCAGAAGCAGCCGGGCTTCCCCGAGCACGTGCTGCCGGCCTACCTCAAGGAACTGGGCGTCGAGTACCACATCGTCGAGAAGGACACCTACTCGGTGGTCAAGGAGCTGGTGCCCGAGGGCAAGACTACCTGCTCGCTGTGCTCGCGCCTGCGCCGCGGCACCCTGTACACCTTCGCCGACGAGATCGGCGCGACCAAGATGGCCCTGGGGCACCACCGCGACGACATCGTCGAGACCTTCTTCCTCAACATGTTCTTCAACGGCGCGCTCAAGGGCATGCCGCCGAAGCTGCGCGCCGATGACGGGCGCAACGTGGTGATCCGCCCGCTGGCCTACTGCAGCGAGAAGGACATCCAGGCCTACTCGGACATGAAGGAATTCCCGATCATCCCGTGCAACCTGTGCGGCTCGCAGGAAAACCTGCAGCGCCAGGTGGTCAAGGACATGCTGGTGGAGTGGGAGCGCAAGCACCCTGGCCGTACCGAGAGCATCTTCCGCGCCCTGCAGAACGTCGCCCCGTCGCAATTGGCCGACCGCAACCTGTTCGACTTCACCAGCCTGAAGATCGACGAGAGCGCCACCCCGCGTTTCCTCGACGTGCTGAACATCTGACCTTATGCGTGACTACCAGTGGTTGCATGAGTACTGCCTGAACCGCTTCGGTTCGGCCCAGGCGCTGGAAGCCTTCCTGCCGCAGCCGCGCACACCCGCGCAGCTGCGTGACATCACCGACGACCGCTACCTGTCGACCCTGGCCCTGCGCGTGTTCCGCGCCGGGCTCAAGCACAGCCTGGTGGATGCCAAGTGGCCGGCGTTCGAGCAGGTGTTCTTTGGCTTCGACCCGGAGAAAGTGGTGCTGATGGGCGCCGAGCACCTGGAGCGACTGATGCAGGACGAGCGCATCATCCGCCACCTGGGCAAGCTCAAGAGCGTGCCGCGCAATGCGCAGATGATCCTCGACGTGGCGAAGGAGAAGGGCAGTTTCGGCGCGTTCATCGCCGACTGGCCCGAGACCGATATCGTCGGGCTGTGGAAGTACCTGGCCAAGCATGGCAACCAGCTGGGCGGGTTGTCGGCGCCGCGTTTCCTGCGCATGGTCGGCAAGGACACCTTCATCCCCACCGACGACATGGCCGCCGCGTTGATCGCCCAGAAGATCATCGACAAGCCGCCGACCAGCCTGCGTGACCTGGCACTGGTGCAGCAGGCGTTCAACCAGTGGCATGCCGAAAGCGGGCGGCCGCTGTGCCAGTTGTCGGTGATGTTGGCGCATACCGTCAACCATTGAGATCGCCGGGGCCGCAATGCGGCCCCGATACGGTCAGGCACCCTCGCCGGCCAGGCGTCGATCCTGCTGGAACTTCCAGCGCACGAACAGCAAGCCGCTGACGAACAGCCCCAGGCTCACCAGCACTTCGACCCAGCCGAACAGTGCTCGGGCGGGGTCGAAGGCGGCCAGCACGCCCTTGATGAAGTACATATTGACCACGAAGCAGGTCCAGGCATGCGCCCGGGCGCTGCCCATCAGCATGCCCGGCAGCAACAGCAGCAGGGGGATCAGCTCGATGGCCAGGATCACCTCGACCCGCGCCCCGTGCAGGTTGGCGAACCACAGGTTGTTCACCACCAGCAGGGCGATCAGGCCGAAGAAGCAGGCCAGGCTCAGGGCGCGGGTCAGCCGTACGCGTGGGGCGAGCCACTCCAGCGGCGGCAGCACCTTGGGTTTTCTAGCCACGCTGGCCACCCAGGGCCTTGGCGGTGTTGGCCAGGCGTTGGCCGAGGGCGCGGCACAGGGTGATCTCGTGCTGGTCCAGCTCGCGCTTGCCGTCGGCGCCGGCATGGTGGCTGGCGCCGTACGGGGTGCCGCCGCCGCGGGTATCGAGCAGCGCCGACTCGCTGTAGGGCAGGCCGGTGACCAGCATGCCGTGGTGCATCAGCGGCAGCAGCATCGACAGCAGGGTGGTTTCCTGGCCGCCGTGCAGGCTGGCGGTGGAAGTGAACACCGCCGCCGGCTTGCCCACCAGTTCGCCGCCCAGCCACAGGCTGCTGGTACCGTCGAGGAAGTACTTGAGCGGCGCGGCCATGTTGCCGAAGCGGGTCGGGCTGCCCATGGCCAGGCCCGCGCAGTGGCGCAGGTCGTCGAGGGTGGCGTACAGCGCGCCGCTGGCCGGGATGTCCGGGGCCACGGCTTCGCACTCCGTGGAGATCGCCGGCACCGTGCGCAGGCGTGCCTCCATGCCGGCCATCTCGACGCCGCGGGCAATATGCCGGGCCATCTCGCTGGTCGAGCCGTGGCGGCTGTAGTACAGCACCAGGATGTAGGGTTCGCTCACGGCAGGATCTCCAGGACCTTCTCGGGTGGGCGACCGATCACGGCCTTGTTGCCTGCGACCAGGATCGGGCGTTCGATCAGCTTGGGATGCTCGACCATCGCCTTGATCAACTGAGCGTCGCTCAGGGCAGGGTTGGCCAGCTCCAGGGCCTTGTATTCGTCTTCGCCGGTGCGCAGCAGTTGGCGCGCGCCGATGCCCAGCTTGGCAAGCAGCTGTTCGAGGGTGGCGGCGTCCGGCGGGGTCTCGAGATAGCGCACGATGGTCGGTGCGAGGCCGCGTGCCTCGAGCAGTTCCAGGGCGCCGCGGGATTTCGAGCAGCGCGGGTTATGATAGAGGGTCAGATCGGTCATGACGGGTCGCATCCAGCTGGGTGTGGCGGCTATTCTAACCGCAGCGACCGACTTCAATGCTTGAAAACTTCGAGAAGGATTGACCCATGGCAAGGCGTTTGGCAGCTGCACTGGCCATCACCGCGAGCCTGCTGCTCGGCGGCTGCGGTGCGGACTACGGCGTGGACCAGCACGGCAATACGGTGAAGGCCGAACAGGTCGAGGGGCACTGGCTGGTGCTCAACTACTGGGCCGAATGGTGCGGCCCGTGCCGTACCGAAATCCCCGAGCTCAATGCTGCGGCGAAGCAGTGGGATGCCGAGGGCATCAAGGTGCTGGGGGTGAACTTCGATGGCTTGCAGGGCGCCGACCTCAAGGCCGCCGCCGAGACCCTCGGCATCGGCTTCACCGTGCTCGCGCAAGACCCGGCCGAGCGCTATGAGCTGCCGCGCAGCGAGGCGCTGCCGGTGACCTATATCATCGATGACAAGGGCAAGGTGCGCGAGCAACTGCTGGGCGAGCAGACCCTCGAGGGTTTGCAGGCCAAGATCAAGGCGTTGAAAGGCGGCGCCTGAACCCTGCATCGCGGGGCAAGTCGCATCGGCGCACCGTCGCTCCCACGTAGGAGCGGGCTTGCCCCGCGATGGTTTCAGCCTTCCTCAGGCCAGAACCGCAGCGGCTTGCCCTCGGCCGGCCAGAAGCGGATCTGCTCGATTGGCGACACGTCCCAGCGCTGCACCGTTTCCAGCGCCTGCAGGAAGCGTTTCTCCTGGTCCATCAGCGCTGGCGCGCATAGCTTGCGGGTCTTGCCGACCTTGCCGAAGCTTAAGTGCTCGCCGTCCAGCGTATAGGGCGCGAACCAGTGGTTGCAGCCGGCATTGCCATAGGCACGACCATCGCTGGCCAGGGTCAGGGTCAGGTGGCTGTAGTCGATCAGCGGGCGTTCACCGATCCACTCCAGCAGGTAGCTTTGCTCCTGCTGCAGCTTCGAAGGTTGCGACGCGCAGCCCATCAGGCCAGTGGCGATCAGCACGCCGGTCAGCAGCTGTTTCACTCAGGCTCGCTCCTGGCACTGCGGGCACAGGTGCTTGTCGCCCTGGCTGGCCCAGCCCAGCTCCTGGACACGGGCGGTGGCTGCCGGGGCGTGGCCCTTTTTGCCGAGCTTGGCTTCGGTGGCGAACTCGAAGTCCAGCACCGCGTCGCAGCCATCACACTTGACCTGCCACTCGTGGATTTCCAGTTCGTTGAATACTGGCCCCTGGGCCACGGCCACCCACTGCCCGGTGGGGTTGATCAGGTGGCGTACGCTGTCCACGGTCAGGCGCATGGACAGGGTTTTGCTGCCTTTGAGCGAAACCAGCAGTGCGTCGCCTTTCTGGATCGAGCCGCCGTTGCCGGTGACCTGATAGCGGCCCGGTACCAGCGCGCGGCACTCGATCAGGGTGTGTTGCGGGTTGAAAAGGGTGTAGCGGAAATCGTGTTCGACCATGGGTCCTCCAGAAATGCCGCGTATCCTAGCATCATCCCGTGACCAGATTCTGCGGATTGCCTGCCGCCCAGCGGGCGATGTTGTCCAGGGTGATGGCCGCGATGGCATCCAGGGCCTCGCGGGTAAGAAACGCCTGGTGCGCGGTGACGATCACGTTGGGGAAGGTCAGCAGCCGTGCCAGCACGTCGTCCTGCAGCGGCAAGTCGGAGCGGTCTTCGAAGAACAGCTGCGCCTCTTCTTCATACACATCTAGCCCCAGGTAGCCGAGCTGGCCGCTCTTGAGCGCGTCGATCAGTGCCGGGGTGTCGACCAGCGCGCCGCGGCCGGTGTTGATCAGCATGGTGCCGGGCTGCAGCTGGGCCAGGCTCTGGGCATTGATCAGGTGGCGGGTATGTTCGGTCAGCGGGCAGTGCAGGCTGATGATACGTGTCTGGCGCAGCAGCTCGGGCAGCTCCAGGTAGCGGGCGCCGAGGGCGACCAGCTCAGGGTTGGGGTAGGGGTCGTAGGCCAGCAGCTGGCAGCCGAAACCGGCCATGATGCGGGCGAAGGCCGCGCCGATCTGGCCGGTGCCGACCACGCCGACGGTCTTGCCGTGCAGGTCGAAGCCGGTCAGGCCGTGCAGGGTGAAATCACCTTCGCGGGTGCGGTTGTAGGCGCGGTGTAGGCGGCGGTTGAGGGCCAGGATCAGGGCCACGGCATGTTCGGCGACGGCGTGCGGCGAGTAGGCCGGCACGCGCACCACGCTGAGCCCGAGGCGCTGCGCGGCAGCCAGGTCGACGTGGTTGTAGCCGGCCGAGCGCAGGGCGATCAGGCGCGTGCCGCCAGCGGCCAGGCGCTGTAGGACCTGGGCGTCGAGTTCATCGTTAATGAAGGCGCACACCACTTCGAAGCCCTGGGCGAGGGCGGCGGTGTCCAGGGTCAGGCGGGCGGACTGGTAGTGCAGCTCCAGGGCGTCCGCGCTGGCGGCGCGGGTGAAGCTTTCCTGGTCGTAGTGCTGGCTGCTGAACAACAGGGCGCGCATGGGGGCTTCCTTCTGTGAGTCGGCAACAGTCTAGGCCGTCAGGGAGATCGGGTATTGATCTGTGACGGCCCTGTCGCGGGGCAAGTCGCACCCCCGCTCCCACGACTCTTGCAAAGCCTGTGGGGGATTCAGGCGCTTTCGCGTGCCTGCTCGGCCAGTCGGCTGATGGCCTGGTCCAGTTCGTCCAGGGCCTGCAACGCCTGGGGGCTGTCCTGCTTGAGCAAGGTCTCGCTGCGCTGGCAGGCCGCGCGCAACTGCGGTACGCCGCAATAACGCGAGGCGCCGTTGAGCCGGTGCACCCGCTCGATCATGGCGTTGCGGTCGGCAGCGTCGCGGGCGGCCTGGATGGCCTCGCGGTCGGACTCCAGCGAGGCCAGGAGCATGGCCAGCATATCCGCCGCCAGGTCCGGCTTGCCGGCGGCCAGGCGCAGCCCTTCCTCCGGGTCGAGCACCTTCAGCTCGCTGCTGTCGGGCAGGCGCTCACTGGGCCGTTCCTGTGGCGGTGAGCCCAGGCTCAGGCCGGTCCATTTCATCACCACCTGGGCCAACTGGCGCTCGCTGATCGGCTTGGTCAGGTAGTCGTCCATGCCGCTGTGCAGCAAGGCACGCTTTTCGTTGGCCATGGCGTGGGCGGTGAGGGCCACGATGGGCAGGGCCGGACCGCTCTGGCTGGCCTCCCACTGGCGAATCTGTTCGGTGCAGGCACGGCCATCCATGCCTGGCATCTGCACATCCATCAGCACCAGGTCGAAGGGCTCGTCCTGCACGGCCTGCACCGCGGCATAGCCGCTGTCCACCGCCAGTACCTCGGCGCCCATTCCTTCGAGCAGGGTCTGCACCAGCAGCAGGTTGGCCGGGTTGTCGTCGACGCACAGGAGCTTGGGCATGCGTTGGCCGCCGTTGCTGCGTTGCTCGCACACCGGCCGGCGCGGCTGCACCAGTTCCAGCAGCAGGCGACGCAGCTTGCGTGTGCAGGTGGGCTTGGCCAGCAACTGGCCGTGGGCGTTGGGCAGGTAAGGGTGGTAGAGCGGCTGCTCGGTGGTGGGGCACAGCACCACGCACTGGCATCCCAGGCGCTCGAGCTGTTGGTGGTATTGCCCCAGTTGTTCCGGCGCCAGGCTGCCGAGATTGACCCCGAGCACGGCGAAGTCGAACGGCTGCCCGGCCTGGCTTGCCGCCTGCACGCCGTGCAGCAGTTGGTCGCAGGAAGCGAACACGGTGACCGCCAGGCCGCAGTCCTCGAGCTGGTGCTGCAATGCCTGGCGGGCCAGGTCGTGCCCGTCGACGATGGCCACGCTACGGCCGACCAGGGCCTGGGCGGGTTGCTCCTCGGTGTCGTCGTGGGCCTTGGGCAGGTTGAGGCTGATCCAGAACTGCGAGCCTTCGCCCGGCGTGCTGTCGACGCCGATTTCGCCACCCATCTGTTCGATCAGGCGCTTGGAGATCACCAGGCCCAGGCCGGTACCGCCGGGCTGGCGTGACAGCGAGTTGTCGGCCTGGCTGAAGGCCTGGAACAGGGTGCGCACATCCTGCGGCGACAGGCCGATGCCGGTGTCCTGGACGCTGATGCGCAGTTGCACGCTGTCTTCCTGCTCGTCCTCGAGCATGGCGCGCACGACGATGGTGCCTTCGCGGGTGAACTTGATGGCATTGCTCACCAGGTTGGTGAGGATCTGCTTGAGCCGCAAGGGGTCGCCCACCAGCGACAGCGGGGTGTCGCGGTAGACCAGGCTGAGCAGCTCCAGCTGCTTGGCATGGGCGGCCGGGGCAAGGATGGTCAGGGTGTCCTGGATCAGGTCGCGCAGGTTGAGCGGGATGCTGTCGAGTACCAGCTTGCCGGCCTCGATCTTGGAGAAGTCGAGGATCTCGTTGATGATCCCCAACAGGTTGTCGGCGGATTTCTCGATGGTGCCGAGGTAGTCGAGCTGGCGAGGGCTCAGCTCGCTCTTCTGCAACAGATGGGTGAAGCCGAGGATGCCGTTGAGCGGGGTGCGGATCTCGTGGCTCATGTTGGCGAGGAACTCGGACTTGATGCGGCTGGCCTCCAGGGCCTCCTTGCGCGCCATGTCCAGCTCGATGTTCTGGATCTCGATGGTTTCCAGGTTCTGGCGCACGTCCTCGGTGGCCTGGTCGATGCTGTGCTGCAGCTCTTCGTGGGCGCTATGCAGGGTCTCGGCCATGCGGTTGATGCCAGCGGCCAGTTCGTCGAGCTCGTGGCTGCCCATGGCTGGCAGGCGTTCGTCGAGGTGGCCGTCCTTGAGCTGGTTGACCGCGTGCTTGATGCGGTTGATCGGGTCGTTGATGGTGCGGCTCATGCGCAGGGCGAGCAGCGCGGTCAGGCTCAGGCAGGCGAGGATCAGCAGCAGGCTGGTGAACAGGTTGCGGTAGCCGCGCAGCAGGGTGCCGTCGTGGGATAGCTCGATCTCCACCCAGCCGAGCAGGCGCTCGGCTTCGGCGGGTACGGCGTCGGTGGCCAGGTCGCGGTGATGGCCGAACACCGGCATCAGGTAACGGGTGGCATCGTTGCCGGTGCGCTGGAGCAGTTGCGTGCCGGTGCCGCCGCTGGGCGGCTGGTTGAGCATGCTGGGGCCGGCGTGGGCCAGGCGCGTGCGGTCGGCGGCGAGGAACGCCACGGCGCGCACGTCGACCTGCTCCAGGGCCTGGGCCGCGATGCGCTCCAGCTGCGCCGGGGACTGGCGGGCCAGGGCCGGCGCCGCCAGGGGCGCCAACTGCTCGGCGATCATCTTGCCGCGTTGCAGCAGCTGCGTGCGCAGGTCGCTCTGCTGCAACCAGGTGAAGTAACTGCCCAGCACCAGGGCCATCAGGCTGGCGGGGAGCAAGGCCAGCAGCAGGACGCGGCTGCGGATTCCCAAACGGTCGAGCACACCTGTCTCCTGTCATGTGCCTTGAAAAGCGCTGTTCGCGCATCAGCGGGAACGTTACTCCGCGCCGCAGGCATTTGTAAGGCTTTTGTTTGCCAAGTAAGGCCGGCTGTACGATGGCGCGTCAGTCGGGCGACGGTTGCCTTGCCAGGAGCGCTTGCCCAATAATCACGCAACTGAGAATCGATGGCAGTTGCCAATGCATCCTGAAGCTATTCACGCCACCCACATCCTGGCCATCGAGGACGATCCCGTGCTCGGTGCCTACCTGCGCGAAGAATTGCGTCGCGGCGGCTTCCAGGTGACTTGGTGCCGTAGTGGTCTGGAGGGGCTTGAGGAGGCGGGACGACAAGCCTTCGACCTGGTCCTGCTGGACATCCTGCTGCCCGGCATCAATGGCCTGGATGCGCTGACCAGCCTGCGCCGACGCAGCGCCACGCCGGTCATCCTGATGTCGGCGCTGGGGGCCGAGGCCGATCGTATCAATGGTTTTGAACGCGGCGCGGACGACTACCTGCCAAAGCCTTTCAGTTTCGCCGAGCTGCGGGTGCGCATCGAGGCCATCCTGCGCCGAGTGGCTTTCGAACGACGGGCGTTGGCGCCGCGCAAGGAGGCGGAGCCGCTGTTGCGCTTTGACGAGCAAGCGGCCGATATCTGCCTTGCCGGCCAGTGGGCCGGGCTGACCCCCAGCGAATACCGCCTGCTCGACACCTTGTATCGCAGCGAGGACGAGGTCCTCAGCAAGCCGTTCCTGTACCAGCAGGTGCTGCAGCGCGGATACTCGCGCCATGACCGCAGCCTGGACATGCACGTCAGCCAGATTCGCCGCAAGCTCAAGGCCATCGGTTATCACGAGCGGCAGATCCGCACCGTCTGGGGCAAGGGCTATGTATTCGGCGTGGGCGAGGTCGACTGAGTCGTGCTCGATCGCCATTCGCTGTTCTGGAAATTGGCCGTCCTGCTGGTGGGCTTCTGCCTGCTGATGATCGGCCTCAGCTACAGCTGGGGTCGCCATATGGAAACCCAGGACGCCTTCCTTTCCGAACCCGCGCGTCAGGTGCTGCGTGGTTACGCGGCCGAGGCGGAGCTGGCCTGGCGCAGGGGCGGCGCTGATGGTGTCGATGCCTGGCTGGCCGAGATGCGTGGGCGCGAGCAAGGCTGGGCGGGGGTGCTTGATGGCGACCTGCAGCCGTTGGGCAACGCTGATCTCACTGCCCGGCAGGCCCAGCGCCTGACCCGCCTGCGCGGCGTTGACTGGCCGATGAGCCGGCGCAGTATCGGCCAGCCCTGGTTGCGCCTGCCGTTCCCCGGCGCGCCGGAGCAGGGCATGTTGGTGATCGAACTGCCGGAGCGCTTCAACCCGGGCCAGTACCGGTTGTTCTGGCGCATCGTCACCAACGGCATCATTCCTGGACTGTTTACCCTGCTGTTGTGCGTCGGCCTGTACCGCATGCTGATCGTGCCGCTCAACCAATTGCGTGAACAGGCCAGCGCCTGGCGCGCCGACCAACTGGCGGCGCGCCTGGATCCGCGCACCACCCGGCGCAAGGACGAGCTGGGCGAACTGGCCAGGGCCTTCGACCAGATGGCCGAGCGCCTGCAGGGCACCGTGGCCTTGCAGCAGCAGTTGCTGCGCGACCTGTCCCACGAGATGCGCACGCCGCTCAGCCGCCTGCGCGTGGCCTGCGACGGCGAAACCGACCTGCAGCGCCTGCGTGAACGCCTGCACCGCGAGGTGGACGGCATGCAGCAACTGGTCGAGGACACTTTGCAACTGGCCTGGCAGGACGCCGAGCGCGCCCCGGTGAACCTGGAACCGATCCAGGTGCCGGCGCTGTGGGACCTGCTCAGCGAGAATGCCTGTTACGAAAGCGGCTGGACACCTGGGCAGTTGCGCTGTGCGTTGCCGGCGGACTGCTGGGTGCGGGGCAGCCTCAACGACCTTGCCCAGGCGCTCGAGAACATGCTGCGCAACGCCATCCGTCACTCGCCGGAGGCGGGTGTGGTGCGCCTGGGCGGCTGGCGTGAAGGCGGGTATTGGCGTATCGACCTGGAGGATGACGGCGGTGGCGTGGCCGAGGAAGACCTCGAGCGGATCTTCGCGCCGTTTTCCCGGTTGGACGGGGCGCGGCCCGGGGACGGTGGCTTCGGCTTGGGCTTGAGCATTGCCCGCAATGCGATCCGCCGCCAGGGTGGGCTGGTGTGGGCGGTCAATGGCGAGCGTGGCCTGCGCCTGTGCATGCGCCTGCCTGCCCATGAAGCGGGGCCGTCGGTTGGTCCGGCGCGGACAAGCCCGGTGCCAGGGAACAATTGCTTATAGCTACCCGCTATAACCACCGACAATTGCGTGATATGGCCGCGCCGGGTTTGCCGGTATGATAGGCGCCCCTGCCGTCCGGATTGCGAAAACGCCCATGACCCTGCAGTACCCAACCATCGCCGACTGCGTCGGCCATACGCCGCTGGTTCGCCTGCAGCGCATCGCCGGGAACACCAGCAATACCTTGCTGCTCAAGCTCGAAGGCAACAACCCGGCAGGTTCGGTCAAGGACCGCCCGGCGTTGTCGATGATCACCCGTGCCGAACTGCGTGGCCAGATCAAGCCCGGCGACACCCTCATCGAAGCCACCTCCGGCAATACCGGCATCGCCCTGGCCATGGCCGCGGCGATCAAGGGCTACAAGATGATCCTGATCATGCCGGACAACTCCACCGCCGAACGCAAGGCGGCCATGACCGCCTATGGCGCCGAGCTGATCCTGGTGACCAAGGAAGAGGGCATGGAAGGCGCCCGCGATCTCGCGGAAAAACTGCAGGCCGAAGGCCGTGGGCTGGTGCTTGACCAGTTCGCCAACGGCGACAACCCGATCGCGCACTACAACAGCACGGGCCCGGAGATCTGGCAGCAGACCCAGGGCACGATCACCCACTTCGTCAGCTCCATGGGCACGACCGGCACCATCATGGGTTGTTCGCAATACCTCAAGGAGCAGAACCCGGCGGTGCAGATCGTTGGCCTGCAGCCGATGGAAGGCTCGGCCATTCCGGGCATTCGCCGTTGGCCCCACGAGTACCTGCCGAAGATCTTCGACGCCACCCGGGTCGACCGCGTGGTCGACATGTCCCAGCAGGAGGCCGAGGAAACCACCCGTCGCCTGGCCCGCGAAGAGGGCATTTTCTGTGGCGTATCCTCCGGCGGGGCGGTGGCGGCGATGTTGCGTCTGTCCCGTGAAGTCGAGAACGCGGTGATGGTCGCCATCATCTGCGACCGCGGCGACCGTTACCTTTCCACCGGCCTGTTCGATCCGACCTGATGTCCAGAAAGAAAAGCAATACCGGCCTGCGTTTTCAGCCGGCCGGCGGCAACCGTGCCGCACAAGTGCCGGTGGGCAAGAAGCAGCGCTTGCTGATCGAGCGCGTGGCCGGTGACGGCCGTGGCATCGCCTTCAGCGAGGGTCGTACCTGGTTCGTCAGCGGCGCGCTGGGCGGCGAAGACGTCGAGGCGCGGGTGCTTGCCGCACGCGGCAAGGTGGTCGAGGCGCGCCTGGAACGGGTGTTCCAGGCCAGCGCCGAGCGCCGCGAAGCGCCCTGCCGTCACTACGCCCGCTGTGGCGGCTGCAACCTTCAGCACCTACCCCATGACGGCCAGCTGGCGCTCAAGCAGCGCCTGCTCGCCGAGCAGTTGCAGCGGGTGGCCGGCGTGCAGCCCGAAGAGTGGGCTGTTCCCTTGTGCGGACCGGAATTCGGCTACCGTCGCCGGGCGCGGGTAGCGGTACGCTGGGACACCAAGGCGCGTCAGCTGGAGGTCGGTTTCCGCGCCGAGGCCAGCCAGGACATCGTTGCCATCGACGACTGCGCGGTGCTGGTACAGCCCTTGCAGGCGATCATGCGCCACTTGCCGACCGTGTTGCGCAGCTTGAGCAAGCCGCAGGTGTTGGGGCATGTGGAGCTGTTCAGTGGTACCGCGGAGGCAGTGATGGTCCGGCATGTGGCGCCCTTGCCAAGTGAAGACCTGGCGCGGCTCGAGGCATTCTGCCGCGAGGCCGGCGCCCAGTTATGGCTGCAGGGCGAGGGCGAGCCGGCGCCAGTAGACGCCGCGGCGCAACTGGGCTTTGCTTTGGAGCCCTGGGGCCTGGAACTGGCCTGGCGGCCGGGGGATTTCGTCCAGGTCAATGCCCAGGTCAACACTTCGATGATCCAGCAGGCTTTGGCCTGGCTGGCGCCCCAGGCGCATGAGCGGGTCCTGGACCTGTTCTGCGGCCTGGGCAACTTTGCCTTGCCACTGGCCCGCCAGGCGCGCGAGGTGGTGGCGGTGGAAGGCGTGCAGGCCATGGTCAGCCGTGCCGAGGCCAACGCCCACGCCAACAATGTGCATAACGCACGGTTTTTTCAGGCCGATTTATCGCAGCCTTTGGCAGGCGCTGGATGGGGTACCGAGGGCTTTTCTGCGGTACTCTTGGATCCACCGCGCGACGGGGCTTTCGAGGTAGTGCAGGGCCTCGCCCGGCTGGGTGCGAAACGGCTGGTCTATGTATCGTGCAACCCCGCCACGCTGGCGCGTGATACGCAAGTGCTGGTCGGGCAGGGGTACCGGTTAAAAAGGGCCGGGATTCTCGACATGTTTCCTCAGACGGCGCATGTCGAAGCCATGGCGTTATTCGAAGCGGGCTAGCCGGGCTGGCCCTCTTGGTGCGGCCATCAGGGATTGAGGGACGCACAGGTGATAGCCAGTGCACCCGCGTGGTGCGCTGTATGGAAAGGTAAAGCAAAGATGGTACAGGTGAGAGTGCACCAGCCGGTCAACAACGACGGCAGTATCAATCTCGAAGCATGGCTCGATCATGTGGTGAGCGTCGATTCGCAACTCGATCGCCCGGGGTTGAAGGAGGCCTGCGAGTTTGCCCACGAGGTCGAGAAGAAAGGCAACCCGGCCAAGCATTCCTGGGCCGATGGCACGTCCAGTTTCCAGGCGGGGCTCGAGATCGCCGAAATCCTCGCCGACCTCAAGCTCGACCAGGATTCCCTGGTGGCGGCTGTCATCTACCGTTCGGTGCGCGAAGGCAAGGTGACCTTGGCCGAGGTCGGCCAGCGCTTCGGGCCGGTGGTGTCCAAGCTGATCGACGGCGTACTGCGCATGGCGGCCATCAGTGCCAGCCTCAGCCCGCGCCAGTCGCTGGTGCTCGGCTCCCAGGCGCAGGTCGAGAACCTGCGCAAGATGCTGGTGGCGATGGTCGACGATGTACGCGTGGCGCTGATCAAGCTGGCCGAGCGTACTTGTGCCATTCGGGCGGTCAAGGCGGCCGATGACGAGAAGCGCCTGCGTGTGGCGCGCGAGGTGTTCGATATCTATGCGCCGCTGGCGCACCGCCTGGGTATCGGCCATATCAAGTGGGAACTCGAGGACCTGTCGTTCCGCTACCTCGAGCCCGACCAGTACAAGCAGATCGCCAAGTTGCTGCACGAGCGCCGGCTGGACCGCGAGCGCTTCATCAGCGACGTGATGAACCAGTTGCAGAACGAGCTGCTGGCCACCGGCGTCAACGCCGATATCAGTGGCCGGGCGAAACACATCTATTCGATCTGGCGCAAGATGCAGCGCAAGGGCCTGGAGTTCAGCCAGATCTACGACGTGCGCGCGGTGCGCGTGCTGGTGCCGGAAGTGCGTGACTGCTACACCGCGCTGGGCATCGTGCACACCCTGTGGCGGCACATTCCGAAAGAGTTCGACGATTACATCGCCAACCCCAAGGAAAACGGCTATCGCTCCCTGCACACCGCGGTGATCGGCCCCGAGGGCAAGGTGCTCGAGGTGCAGATCCGCACCCATGGCATGCACGAGGAAGCCGAGCTGGGTGTCTGCGCCCACTGGCGCTACAAGGGCACCGATGTCAAGCCCAGCTCGAACCACTACGAAGAGAAGATCTCCTGGTTGCGCCAGGTGCTGGAGTGGCACGAGGAACTGGGCGACATCGGCGGCCTGGCCGAACAGCTGCGCGTCGATATCGAGCCGGATCGCGTCTACGTGTTCACCCCCGACGGCCACGCCATCGACCTGCCCAAGGGCTCGACGCCGCTGGACTTTGCCTATCGGGTACACACCGAGATCGGCCACAACTGTCGCGGCGCCAAGATCAACGGGCGCATCGTGCCGCTGAACTACAGCCTGCAGACCGGCGAGCAGGTGGAGATCATCACCAGCAAGCACGGCAGCCCGAGCCGCGACTGGCTGAACTCCAACCTGGGCTACGTGACCACCTCGCGGGCCCGGGCCAAGATTGTCCATTGGTTCAAGCTGCAGGCTCGCGACCAGAACGTCGCCGCCGGCAAGACCCTGCTCGAACGTGAGCTGTCGCGCCTGGGCCTGCCGCAGGTGGACTTCGAGCGCCTGGCCGAGAAGGCCAACGTCAAGACCGCCGAGGACATGTTCGCCGCCCTCGGTGCCGGCGACCTGCGCCTGGCGCATATGGTCAACGCCGCCCAGCAGTTGCTCGAACCCGAGCGCCTGGAGCCGGTCGAGCTGATCCCGCGCCAGGCGCGGGGCATCCGTTCGGGCAAGCGCAACGACATTCAGATCCAGGGCGTCGGCAACCTGCTCACGCAGATGGCCGGCTGCTGCCAGCCGCTGCCGGGCGATGCCATCGTCGGCTACATCACCCAGGGCCGTGGCGTGAGCATTCACCGCCAGGACTGCGCCTCGGTGCTGCAGTTGGCGGGCAAGGAGCCGGAGCGCATGATCCAGGTCAGCTGGGGACCGATCCCGGTGCAGACCTACCCGGTCGACATCATCATCCGTGCCTACGACCGCCCGGGTTTGCTACGCGACGTTTCGCAGGTGCTGCTCAACGAGAAGATCAACGTGCTGGCGGTAAACACCCGCTCGAACAAGGAAGACAACACCGCCTTGATGTCGCTGACCATCGAGATCCCTGGCCTGGACGCCCTGGGGCGCTTGCTCGGCAGGATCTCGCAGTTGCCCAACATCATCGAGACGCGGCGTAACCGTACCCCTTGAGACAGAACGGGGCCGCTGTGCGGCCCATCGCTGGCAAGCCAGCTCCCACAGGTTCGGCATAACCCTGTGGGCGCCGGCTTGTCGGCGATCGAGGGCAAGGCCCTCGCTGAGGAAAGATATTCATGACCTACACCCTCGACGACCTGCTGCACCTGATGGCCCGCCTGCGTGACCCGCAATACGGTTGCCCCTGGGACCTCAAGCAGGACTACGCCAGCATCGTCCCGCACACGATCGAAGAGGCCTACGAAGTGGCCGACACCATCGAGCGCGGCGACTTCGAGCACCTGCAGGGCGAGCTGGGCGACCTGCTGTTCCAGGTGGTCTACTACAGCCAGCTGGCAAGGGAAGAAGGGCGTTTCGAGTTCGACGGCGTGGTCGATGCGATCACCCGCAAGCTCATCCGCCGCCACCCCCATGTATTCCCCACCGGCGAGCTCTATGCGCCGCTGGACACCCCCATGCTGGACGAGGCCCAGGTCAAGTCGCGCTGGGAAGAGATCAAGGCCGAGGAGCGCGCCGAGAAGAGCGAGCCTGAACAGCTCTCGCTGCTCGACGACGTGCCGGCGGCCTTGCCTGCGCTGTCACGGGCGGCCAAGCTGCAGAAGCGCGCCGCCACGGTCGGCTTCGACTGGCCGGACGCGCTGCCGGTGCTGGACAAGGTCCGTGAAGAGCTCGACGAAGTGCTGCAGGCCATGGCCGATGGCGACAGCGATGCGCTGGAAGATGAGCTGGGCGACCTGTTGTTCGCCACCGTCAACCTGGCCCGCCACCTGCGCCACGACCCGGAAAACGCCCTGCGCCGCGCCAATCGCAAGTTCGAGCGGCGCTTCCGATTCATCGAACAGGCATTGCGCGAGCAGGGCCTGAACATCCAAGATCGTACCCTCGACGAGCTGGACGCCCTGTGGGGCGAGGCCAAGCGTCAGGAAAAGAACCTGCCCAGCTGCGGCTGAGCTGATGCATAAGTGAGTGAACTTCCATGAGCCTTTCCCTTCGCGACCAATTGCTCAAAGCCGGTCTGGTCAACCAGAAACAGGTTTCTCAGACCAACAAGGCCGAGAAAAAACAGAAACGCCTGGAGCACAAAGGCCAGGTCGAGGTGGACGACAGCCAGCAGCGCCTGGCCAAGGAAGCCCAGGCCGAGAAGGCCCGAAAAGACCAGGAGCTGAACCGCCAGGTCCAGGAGAAGGCCGAGCAGAAGGCCCGTGCCGCGCAGATCAAGCAGTTGATCGAGGCGACCCGCCTGCCCAAGCTGAATACCGAGGACTACTACAACTTCGTCGATGACAAGAAGGTCAAGCGCATCGCCGTCAACGCCCTGATGCGCAGCAAGCTGAGCAACGGCGCGCTGGCGGTCGTCGCCCATGGCGGTGGCTACGAAGTGATTCCACGCGAGGCGGCGGTGAAGATCCAGGAGCGCGACCCCAAGCGCATCCTGCTGCTCAACACCCATGTCGAGGAGGCGGACGAGGACGACCCGTACGCAGCCTACAAGATCCCTGACGATCTGATGTGGTAAGCATGAAAAACCCCGCCTAGGCGGGGTTTTTCGTTTGAAGAGGGTGTTATTGCGACGGTCGCTGGTTCTCTAGGTATTCCAGCTCCATGCGGTATTGCTGGGCCTGGTGCTCATCATGGAACATGCCGACCAGTTGGCCCTGTTGATGCACATCCCAGATCCGCACACCAGCGGCCAGGCCTTCGTGGGACATTTTCGATTCGTCGCGTTCGGTTACTTGGACTGTCATCGTTAAACTCCACTGCTTCAGTTGGCTGCGACAGCGTGTCGCACACCCTCTTTATAGAGTTTGTTAGCAGGCTAAGTAAATAAAACAGCGATGAAACAAGTTTCATGAAGAGGCCAGTCGCGGGGCAAGCCCGCTTCCACGAATCGAACACAAATACGTGCGGGCTTGGCCCGCGATTGGGCGGTGCAGGCACTCACCGAAAAAGAAGCCCCGCACAAGGCGGGGCTTCGGGTATTGCAGGCAGCGCCATCAGTTACCCTTGACCGCCTTGCCGTCTACCGTGCCATCCTGCAGCACGATCACGTATTCCTTGCCATCGGTCTCGACCTGGCGCAGTTGCACCAGCAGGTAATCCCAGTCCTTGGCGAACCATAGCTCGGTGATGCGCTTGCTCTGGCTAGGATCGCGCACGCGCTCGACCTTGACCGCATCGACCTGGCCGGTCTTGGTGGCCACTTTCTCGGTGCCCAGCACGCGGAAGTCGTAGGTGTCGATCTCGTCACCGTCGACCACCTGGTAGGTCATGCTTTTCTTGCCGGCGGCCACGTCATGCTGCAGCGCCAGTTGATAGGACGACTTGTCCAGCACGCCGCGGTTGAGCGGCAGGCTGATCGCGTCGCCACGGTCGCTGCCGGTCACCTTCTTGCCGGTCCAGTCGAAGGTGAGGTCGACTTTCTTCGCCTTGCCCAAGCCGCCACGCTCGAAGTGGTACTTCTGCGGCAGCAGGGTGTCATTGTCGAGCTTGAGGGTGCTTTGCTCGGTCAGGCTGGCGATCATCATGGAGGCCTTGAAATTAAGGTCCCAGGTACCGTTGGCGTTCTTCACCAGGCTGCGCTCGGCAGTGCCGCTCATGGGCAGCTGCTTCCAGTCGGCGGTGTAGCTGGCCGCGAAAGGCTTCAGATCAGCTGCCTGGAGGGGCAGGGCGAGCACGGCGAGAGCCAAGAGCAGGGCGCGACGCATAAATTCTCCTAGGATCGAATCAAGTGACCGCTGGCCGCCAGCGGCTGGCCATCCAGTAATGCACCGTGCTCGCCCAGACGCAAGCGTCCTTCGGCGAACCAGCGCACCGCCAGCGGGTAGATCTGGTGTTCCTGCAGGTGCACGCGCTGGGCGAGCGTCTGCTCGGTGTCGTCCGTTGCAACCGGCACCACAGCCTGTACGACCAAAGGCCCGCCATCGAGTTCCTCGGTGACGAAGTGCACGCTGCAGCCGTGCTCGGCATCGCCAGCCTCCAGCGCGCGCTGGTGGGTGTGCAGCCCTTTATACTTGGGCAACAGTGACGGATGTATGTTGAGCAGGCGGCCTTGATAGTGGCGCACGAAGCCGCCACTCAAGATGCGCATGAAACCGGCCAGCACCACCAGGTCGGGGGCGAAGCCGTCGATCAGCGCCATCAGCGCCGTATCGAAGGCTTCGCGACCGTCGAAGCCGGTGTGCGCGAGCACCGCGGTGTCGATACCGGCGGCCTTGGCGCGTTCCAGGCCGTAGGCATCGGCGCGGTTGGAAATTACCGCGCGGATGCGTACCGGGCTGTCACTGGCGCTGTTGCTGTCGATCAGCGCTTGCAGGTTGCTGCCGGAGCCCGACAGCAGTACCACGACGTTGCAGGTCTTGCCCGGCATCAGTGTGCCTTGAGGTTCTTGAGCTCGACCTGGGCGGCGCCTTCGGCGGCTTCGGCGATCTGGCCGATGACCCACGGCTGCTCGCCGGCGGCGCGCAGCACGTTCAGGGCGTTGTCGACCTGGTCCTGGGCCACGCAGATGACCATGCCCACGCCGCAGTTCAGCACGCGGTGCATTTCATGTTCGTCGACGTTGCCTTTTTCCTGCAGGAAGTCGAACACCACCGGGCGCTGCCAGCTGGCCACGTCGACCACGGCCTGGGCGCCTTTTGGCAGTACGCGCGGGATGTTGTCCAGCAGGCCGCCGCCGGTGATGTGGGCCATGGCCTTGACCGCGCCGGTCTGTTTGATCAGCTGCAGCAGGGGCTTGACGTATATGCGGGTCGGCGCCATCAGCAGGTCGGCCAGCGGCTTGCCATCGAGCTGGGTGTTGTCGATGTCGGTGCCGGACACTTCGAGGATCTTGCGGATCAGCGAGTAGCCGTTGGAGTGCGGGCCGGAGGATGGCAGGGCGATCAGGGCGTCGCCGGTGACCACTTTCGAGCCGTCGATGATCTCGGCCTTTTCCACCACGCCGACGCAGAAGCCGGCCAGGTCGTAGTCTTCGCCTTCGTACATGCCTGGCATCTCGGCGGTTTCACCACCGACCAGCGAGCAGCCGGCCAGTTCGCAACCGGCGCCGATGCCGGTGACCACGGTGGCGGCCACGTCGACGTTGAGCTTGCCGGTGGCGTAGTAGTCGAGGAAGAACAGCGGCTCGGCGCCGCACACCACCAGGTCGTTGACGCACATGGCGACCAGGTCCTGGCCGATGCTGTCGTGCTTGTTCAGGTTCAGCGCCAGGCGCAGCTTGGTGCCGACGCCGTCGGTGCCGGAGACCAGCACCGGCTGCTTGTAGCCGGCCGGGATCTCGCAGAGGGCGCCGAAGCCGCCCAGGCCACCCATGACTTCAGGGCGTGCGGTGCGCTTGGCGACGCCCTTGATGCGTTCGACCAGTGCTTCGCCGGCGTCGATGTCTACACCGGCGTCTTTGTAGCTCAGGGAGGGTTGCTTGCTCATTGATCCAGGCCTTTAGGAGGGAGGGATTCAGAAAAACGACCGGGACGGCCAAGGCCACTTTCAGAAACGGCGGCTGCCTGTACGTCACTGGTCTGCGAAGGCGCGCGATTTTATCAGGGTTGCCCCAAGGCGGCCATCCTCAGGCCGACGGGCAGGCGGGAAATCTGGGCAAAAAACGCTGTTTCACCCTGTGCGACTGGTTGCCGCGTCGGCGCCTGTATAAGGTATAGGCATGGCGACGCGCGCAAAGGCGTGGCGCGGCGGAGCATTTTCCGGCGTGGCGCGGTCACAGCCCACAGGCAAGGGCGCGTCGCCCCAAGGTCATCTGGACAGGAATCCTCAATGCGTCTTCTCAATTTCCTTGCTGGCGCCTGCCTCGTCGTGGCCGGCACCCTCGCGCAGGCCGAAACCGTCTCGGGCCTGTATCAGGTTCGCGAGCCCGTCGAAGGGCAGGGCAGCGAGGCCCGCGCCCAGGCGACCGGCAAGGCGCTCGACACCCTGGTGTTGCGCCTGACCGGCGACCCCAAGGCCGCGCAGAACCCGGCACTGGCCGCGCTGCGCAAGGACCCGCAACAGATCATCAATCAGGTCGGTACCGAGTCAGGTCCACCGGAGTCGGTGTTGGTCGAGTTCGACCCCGGCAGCACCGAGCGCGCCCTGCGCCAGGCGGGGCTGGCATTGTGGGGCAGCAACCGGCCGTCGGTCCTGGGCTGGTGGCTGAACGACAGTGTCGAGGGCAGTAGCCTGGTCGGCGATGGCCAGAGCGCCGCCGAGCCATTGCGTCGGGCAGCCCAGCATCGCGGCCTGCCCCTGCGCCTGCCATTGGCCGATCTGCAGGAGCAATTGGTGGCCAATGCCAAGCTGCTCGAGGGTAACGACCCCGCGCCGCTGCGCGAGGCGTCCGAGCGCTATGGCGCCGACGCCTTGCTGGCGGTGCACGCCCATGAGGCCGACGGCAAGTGGCAGGGCAAGTGGCAGTTGTGGCTGGGCGACCAGCGCGAACAGGGCAGCGCCGAGGGCAGCGACCAGGCGGCCCTGGCCGATGCGGTGCTGCTGGCGGTGAGCAACCGCCTGGCGCCGCGTTATGTCACGCGGCCCGGCGCCAGCAGCGACCTGCAGGTACAGGTGCAGGGGATGAACCTGCAGCGTTACGCCGAACTGAGCCGGGTGCTGGAACCTTATGGCGCCCGCTTGCAGATGGCAGAAGGCGACACCCTGACCTACCAGGTCAGCGGCAATCGCGAGCAATTGCGCGCCCAGCTGGGCCTGGCCAAGCTACAGGAGCTGCCTGCGGAGCCAGCCGCCGCCACGCCTGCGCCGAGCGCGCAGGGCGATACCGGCACACCGCCGCCCACCACTGCCGCAACGCCGTTCGACGGCCTGCGCTTTCGCTGGTAAGGAGTGGCGCGAATGACTGACATGCGTCGTTGGATCTGGCTGGGCGCGGCCCTGGTGATTGCCGTGCTGCTGTACTTCCTGCACAACATCCTCTCACCGTTCCTGGTGGGCATCCTGCTGGCCTACCTGGCCGACCCGCTGGTCGATCGCCTGGAGCGGCTCGGGCTGTCGCGCACCTGGGGCGTGGTGGTGGTGTTCAGCCTGTTCACCCTGATCTTCCTGGCCCTGCTGCTGGTGCTGGTGCCGATGCTGGCCAAGCAGCTGCTGCGCCTGTACGAGCTGGCGCCGCAAATGCTCGATTGGCTGCAGCACGTGGCGCTGCCCTGGGTGCAGAGCCGCCTGGGCCTGGCGGATGGCTTCTGGAAATTCGACAAGATCAAGGCCGCGATCGGCGAGCACATGGGCCAGACCACCGACATCGTCGGCGTGCTGTTGTCCCAGGCCACCGCCTCGAGCCTGGCGCTGATCGGCTGGCTGGCCAACCTGGTGCTGATCCCGGTGGTGGGCTTCTACCTGCTGCGCGACTGGGATCTGATGATGGCCAAGCTGCGCAGCCTGCTGCCGCGCCAGCGTGAGCCGCAGGTGGTGGGGTTGGCCGGCGAGTGCCACGAGGTGCTCGGGGCGTTCGTGCGCGGGCAGCTGCTGGTAATGCTGGCGTTGGGCGTCATCTATTCCTCGGGGCTGATGCTGGTGGGCCTGGAGCTGGGCCTGCTGATCGGCATGCTGGCGGGGCTGGCGGCGATCGTGCCGTACATGGGCTTCATCATTGGCATTGGCGCGGCGCTGGTCGCCGGGTTGTTCCAGTTCGGCGGCGACCTCTATCCCATGCTCGGTATCGTCGCGGTGTTCATGGTCGGGCAGGCGCTGGAGGGCATGGTGCTGACGCCACTGCTGGTGGGCGACCGTATCGGCCTGCATCCGGTGGCGGTAATCTTCGCGATCCTGGCTGGCGGCGAGCTGTTCGGCTTTACCGGGGTGCTGCTGGCGCTGCCGGTGGCGGCAGTGATCATGGTGCTGCTGCGCCATGTCCACGACCTGTACAAGGAATCGGACATGTACGCCGGGGAAGTAGACCCGGATCTGTGAGCGATCACGGGGCAAGCGCGCTCCCATGCCCGGAGTCTTGAACACTAGAGGGCGTGGCAGCGGGCTTGCTCCGCAACGCAACTGCTTGATTTTACTTGTGCTATTCCCCTGCCGGATTGTGCCGCCCGCGTTGCGGGTATAGACTTTGCACACTGTTCATCAAAGGCCCCCTGTGGTCCCCGCGACCGCCCGCGAGCATGAAACCGATCCAGTTGCCCCTGGGTGTGCGTCTGCGCGACGACGCCACCTTCATCAACTACTACCCCGGCGCCAATGCCGCGGCACTGGGCTATGTCGAGCGGCTCTGCGAAGCCGACGCCGGCTGGACCGAAAGCCTCATCTACCTGTGGGGCAAGCAGGGCGTGGGCCGTACCCACCTGTTGCAGGCCGCCACCCACCGCTTCCAGCAACTCGGCGAGCCCGCCGTGTACCTGCCCCTGGCGCAATTGCTCGAGCGTGGCGTCGAACTGCTCGACCATCTCGAGCAATACGAGCTGGTATGCATCGATGACCTGCACGTGATCGCGGGCAAGGCCGACTGGGAAGAGGCCATGTTCCACCTGTTCAATCGCCTGCGCGACAGTGGCCGGCGCCTGCTGCTGGCAGCCTCCAGCTCGCCGCGGGAGTTGCCGATCAAGCTGGCCGACCTCAAGTCGCGGCTGACCCTGGCGCTGATCTTCCAGATGCGCGGGATGTCCGACGAGGACAAGCTGCGCGCCCTGCAACTGCGCGCCTCGCGCCGCGGCCTGCACCTGACCGACGAAGTCGGCCACTTCATCCTCACCCGTGGCACGCGCAGCATGAGCGCGCTGTTCGACCTGCTCGAGCGCCTCGATCAGGCCTCCTTGCAGGCCCAGCGCAAGCTGACCATTCCGTTCCTCAAGGAAACCCTCGGCTGGTAGCGCTGAAAACACGGTGCCAGAGCGTCGAATCAGAAAAGTCACATGTTTTTCGATAAAATTTGCAAATGGGTCCGATAGAAGGCATAGTTTCCCCCTTCTAAAGGACTACAGACACGGTCGTGCCCATGCTGAAGCGCTTCGCACCCCTCGTGCCACTTGCACTTGTCACCCTTCTTTACGGCTGTGCCTCCACCGGTCCGGTCGCACCTTCGCAGGATCAACGCATGGCCACCGAGCAATCGGTCAAGGCCAAGGCCTCTGCCTCTTCCGTATTCACCGAGGAAGAGCTGGCCAGCGAAGATGACCTCGAGGCATTTTCCAGCAACAGCAAGCCGTACCAGTTGCCCGTATTGGCCGACAGCATTCTCGAACGCGGCATGGCCCTGATCGGTACTCGCTACCGCTTCGGTGGCACCTCCGAGAAGTCCGGCTTCGACTGCAGCGGTTTCATCGGCTACCTGTTCCGCGAAGAGGCCGGCATGAACCTGCCGCGTTCGACCCGCGAGATGATCAACGTCGACGCACCGAAAGTCGCCCGCAACAAACTCAAGCCCGGCGACCTGCTGTTCTTCAGCACCAACGGTCGTGGTCGGGTCAGCCACGCTGGCATCTACCTGGGTGACAACCAGTTCATCCATTCCAGCAGCCGCCGCAGCGGTGGCGTGCGCATCGACAGCCTTGGCGATCGCTACTGGAGCAAGACCTTCATCGAGGCCAAGCGCGCGCTCGCCATGGCGCCGACCACGATCTCGCGCAATTGAATTGATATCAAAATGCTGTACCCTGCCACGGCGGCGTAGCTAAAAAGCTCGCCGCCGTGCGCATTTACAGAAAGCGTCTAATCTAAATTCTCAACTCTTTTTACCTTCGGCCATGGCCGGGGCTTCCCGACAGGACGTTTACATCATGGCGATGTTGGCGCGCTTCGCATTCCTCTCCCTCGTGGCCCTGCTCGCGGCCTGTTCCAGTCGTGCTCCCGCTCCGGCGACAATGCCCACGGCGCCGGTGGTGTTCAATTCGTCGCCGTCTTCGCCCGCGGCGGATGATGTGCTGTTTCGTGCCATCGGGCTGGTGGGCACGCCCTATCGCTGGGGCGGCAACACTCCAGACTCTGGTTTTGATTGCAGTGGCCTGATCGGCTACGTATATCGTGATGCCGCGGGTATCAGCCTGCCACGCACCACCCGCGACATGATCGTCATGCGTGCGCCGAACGTGGATATCAATGCGCTGCAGTCCGGCGATCTGGTGTTCTTTGCCACCAGTGGCGGCTCGCATGTCAGCCACGCCGGGATCTACGTGGGTGAGGGGCGTTTCGTCCATGCGCCCTCCACGGGGGGCACCGTGCGTCTGGACTACCTGTCGAACAGCTACTGGGCCAAGGCCTATCTTCAGGCCAAACGGGTGCTACCCCCTGAACATCTGGCGCAGAATCCCTGACTGCTGTTCGCTAGATAAGGACGCGGACAGCGTCTGGTTGTTCATTGGCCTGTGCCAGGGGCATCAAGCTTGCTTGAGCAGTAATGCCACGCCGGGATAGTACTGGCCCAATTCGTTGTGCAGTTTGCGGTAGCCATAGGGGAAGTACCAGGCGATCGCGCAAGCAGTGTGTTTCTGCAGGTCATCGACCAGGTCCTGGAGTTCCTCGGGGCTGGCATGCTGGCCGGCCTTCCACGGAGTGACGAACAGCGCCCCGGCCTTGAATTGGCTGGCGTAGGCGATCGTCTTGGCGTGGTTGGCGGTTTCCTGCAAGGCCGGGCCCATGTCGAGACGGGCCATGCGCGGCCAACGTTGGCTGGTGTGCAGGTGGATCGACTCTTCGGCGCTGTTGATACTCAGGTCGCCGCGGGCCTCACGCTCGCCTTCGTCACGCTGTTTCTTGCTCGTGTACTGCTGCAGCGCCGTCAGCTCGGCCTGCCAGGCGGCCGCTGCGAGCAGTCCGGTGTTGGCGGCGGCGCCATGCCAATAGGGGGCTTCGTTGTCGCCCTGGAACTGGTTGAAGCGGTCGATGCAGTCGACCCAGCGTTCCAGGGCCGGGCGCAGGAATTCCAGGCGCGGGTTATTGATGATCAGGCCTTGCATGCTGCGCTCCTTGTCATTGTGATTGAGGCCAGCCGAAATGGTGGCTAAGTGATATCACTGCTTTGAGTGTGGCACAAGCTGGCGGATCGGCCATTGACCCAGGCCAGAACGGTCTTCGTTCGATTGACGCTCCCGGTGCAACCCTCTAACCTTCGCGGCGTGTTTCAGGTGCCCGGCGAACTGCGGTTCGGCAGGGTGAAACTGGGAAGCCGGTGAGCGTCAGCAGGCGCGAGTCCGGCGCTGCCCCCGCAACGGTAGGTGAGTAAAAGACGGCGCATGGCCACTGGGTAAAGGTATCCGGGAAGGCGCGTCGTCCGGGCATGTCCCGCTCGCGAGCCCGGAGACCGGCCTGTCACTGCCAACGGCATCACGGAGGGTGATGTGCGGTGCGATGTGGCCTGGGGCCACGGCCCCTGCGCGTTCTCCGTCTGCCCGCCTTTTCCCTGTCGCCAACCGGCGACAGCCTGCGGAGACCCCTGATGAGCGAATCCACCGAACGCGACGAACGTCACCTGGCGCGCATGCTGCGCAAGAAGGCGATCATCGACGAGCGCATCGCCAATTCCCCCAACGAGTGCGGCCTGCTGCTGGTACTGACCGGCAATGGCAAGGGCAAGAGCAGTTCGGCCTTCGGCATGCTCGCCCGCGCCCTGGGCCATGGCATGCAATGCGGTGTGGTGCAGTTCATCAAGGGCCGCAACAGCACCGGCGAAGAGCTGTTCTTCCGCCGCTTCCCCGAGCAAGTGCGCTATCACGTGATGGGCGAGGGCTTCACTTGGGAGACCCAGGACCGCCAGCGCGACATCGCGGCCGCCGAAGCGGCCTGGGCGGTATCGCGCCAGTTGCTGCAGGATCCGTCGATCCAGTTCGTGGTGCTCGATGAGCTGAACATCGCCCTCAAGCATGGCTACCTCGACCTCGACCAGGTGCTGTCGGACATCCAGGCCCGCCCACCGATGCAGCATGTGATCGTCACCGGCCGTGCGGCCAAGCCCGAAATGATCGAACTGGCCGATACCGTCACCGAGATGGGCATGCTCAAGCACGCCTTCCAGGCCGGTATCCGCGCACAAAAGGGCGTCGAGCTGTGAGTGACTCGCGCCAATGCCCCGCCGTACTGATCGCGGCCCCGGCCTCGGGCCAGGGCAAGACCACGGTCACCGCTGCCCTGGCCCGCCTGCACCGCAACCTCGGGCGCAAGGTGCGGGTGTTCAAGTGCGGGCCTGACTTTCTCGACCCGATGATCCTCGAGCGTGCCAGTGGCGCGCCGGTCTACCAGCTGGACCTGTGGATGATCGGTGCCGAGGAGAGTCGTCGCCTACTGTGGGAAGCGGCGGGGGAAGCCGACCTGATCCTGATCGAAGGCGTGATGGGGCTGTTCGACGGCACGCCGTCGAGCGCCGACCTGGCCCGCCATTTTGGCGTGCCGGTGCTGGCGGTGATCGATGGCACGGCCATGGCCCAGACCTTCGGCGCCCTGGCCCTGGGCCTGGCACGTTACCAGCCCGACCTGCCGTTCGCCGGGGTGCTGGCCAACCGGGTTGGCAGCCTGCGCCATGCGCAGTTGCTCGAAGGCAGCCTCACCGAAGGCCTGCGCTGGTACGGCGGGTTGTCCCGCGAGCGTGGCATCGAGCTGCCCAGCCGCCACCTCGGCCTGGTCCAGGCCAGTGAACTGAACGACCTGGATGCGCGCCTGGATGCCGCCGCCGAAGCGCTGGGTGCCAGCTGCGATGCCGCATTGCCGCCACCGGTCGGTTTTGCCCGACCTGAGCTGCTGGGCGTGACCACGCCGCTTGCCGGGGTGCGCATCGGGGTGGCCCACGACGAAGCCTTCGCCTTCACCTATGGGGCCAACCTGGATCTGCTGCGCAGCCTCGGCGCGCAGCTCGAATTCTTCTCGCCGTTGCATGATCGTGAGTTGCCTGATGTAGACAGCCTGTACCTGCCAGGCGGCTACCCGGAGCTGCACCATCAGGCCCTGGCCGCCAACTCACCGATGCTGGAGGCGATCCGAGGCCACCACGCCGAGGGCAAGCCGTTGCTGGCCGAATGTGGCGGCATGCTCTACCTGCTCGACGCACTGACCGATGTGGCCGGTGTGCGTGCGCCGTTGGCAGGCCTGCTGCCGGGCGAGGCGACCATGCAGAAGCGCCTGGCGGCCCTGGCCCTGCAGGCCGTCGAGTTGCCCGAAGGCACCCTGCGCGGCCACACCTATCACCATTCGCTGACCAGCACCGAGCTGCAACCGATAGCCCGGGGCCTGAGCCCCAACGGCGGCCGCGGCAACGAGGCGGTCTACCGCCTGGGGCGGCTGACCGCTTCCTACGTGCACTTCTATTTTCCGTCCAACCCCGACGCGGCGGCGGCGCTGTTGCGACCATGAGCGAACACGCGTACAGCGCCGTTGAACGCGCGGCTATCTACCGGGCCATCGGTGAGCGCCGCGACATGCGCCATTTCGCCGGCGGCGAGGTGGCGCCCGAGTTGCTCGGGCGTCTGCTGGCCGCGGCTCACCAAGCCCCCAGCGTGGGCCTGATGCAGCCCTGGCGCTTCATTCGTATCAGCCAGCGCGGTTTGCGCGAACGTATCCAGGCTTTGGTGGAGGAAGAGCGGGTGCGCACCGCCGAAGCCCTGGGCGAACGCTCCGATGAGTTCATGAAGCTCAAGGTCGAAGGCATCAACGACTGCGCCGAGGTGCTGGTGGCAGCGCTGATGGACAAGCGCGAGGCGCATGTCTTCGGCCGTCGCACCCTGCCGGAGATGGACCTGGCTTCGCTGGCCTGCGCCATCCAGAACCTGTGGCTGGCGGCGCGGGCCGAAGGGCTGGGCATGGGCTGGGTGTCGCTGTTCGAGCCCCGGGCCCTGGCCGAGCTGCTGGGCATGCCCGCGGGCGCCAAGCCCATGGCGGTGCTGTGCCTGGGGCCGGTGACCGAATTCTACCCGGCGCCGATGCTGGTGCTGGAAGACTGGGCCGAGCAACGGCCGTTGAGTGACATGCTGTACGAGAACCAGTGGGGGGAATGTCCATGAGCGTGGCCTTGCTGACCGTGGCCGGCGTGGCCCTGGACGCACTGCTGGGTGAGCCGCGGCGGCGCCATCCCCTGGTCGGTTTCGGCAACCTTGCCGCGCGCCTGGAGCAGCGTTTCAACGCCGGTGGCCGGGGCTGGCGCAGCCACGGTGTCACGGCCTGGTTCCTGGCGGTGGTGCCGCTGACCTTGCTGGCGCTGATCCTTTCCTGGCTGCCTGTTATCGGCTGGCTGGTGGATGTGCTGGCGCTGTATTGCGCCCTGGGCCTGCGCAGCCTGGGCGAGCATGTGCTGCCGGTGGCCCAGGCGTTGCGCCAGGGCGACCTGGAGGAGGCGCGGCGGCGCGTCGGTTACCTGGTCAGCCGCGAAACCCGCGAGCTGGACGAGCCTGCCGTGGCCCGGGCGGCCACTGAGTCGGTGCTGGAGAACGGCAGCGATGCGGTATTCGCCGCGCTGTTCTGGTTCGTCGTGGCCGGGGCGCCGGGGGTGGTGCTGTATCGCCTGAGCAATACCCTGGATGCCATGTGGGGCTATCGCAACGAACGTTTCGAGCGCTTCGGCTGGTGCGCGGCACGCATCGACGATGGGCTGAACTATATTCCCGCCAGGCTGGTGGCGCTGACCTATGCGCTGCTGGGCAAGACCCGCCTGGCCCTGGCCTGCTGGCGCAAGCAGGCGCCGCTGTGGGACAGCCCCAACGCCGGCCCGGTGATGGCGGCGGGGGCCGGAGCCCTGGGCGTGGAGCTGGGCGGCCCGGCGGTGTACCACGGCGAGTTGCACGAACGCCCGCGCCTGGGCGAGGGGCCGATGGCCGACGCCGACGCCATCGAGCGTGGCTGGAACCTGGTACAGCGCGGCGTCTGGCTGTGGGTGCTATTGATCTGCGTGGGAGCCTACCTGAATGCTTGAGCACGGTGGCCGTCTGCTACGGGCGGTGAAACAGTACGCGATCCCTCGGCACCAGTGGCTCGACCTGTCCAGTGGTATCGCGCCCTGGCCCTACCCGATACCGCCGATTCCCGTGGACGCCTGGGCTCGACTGCCCGAGACCGAGGACGGCCTGGAGGCGGCTGCACGGCGCTACTATGGCGCGCAGCCGCTGCTGGCGGTGGCCGGCTCGCAGGCGGCGATCCAGGCTTTGCCGTACCTGCGTTCGACCGCTCGGGTCGGGGTGCTGACGCCATGCTATGCCGAACATCCGCATGCCTGGGCGCGGGCGGGGCATGCGCTGGTCGAGCTGGATGAGGCCCAGGTCGAGGACGTACTCGACAGCCTGGATGTCCTGGTGCTGGTCAATCCCAACAACCCCACCGGTCGCCGTGTGCCCCGCGAACGCCTGCTGGCCTGGCATGCGCGTCTGGCTGCGCGGGGTGGCTGGTTGCTGGTGGACGAAGCCTTCATGGACAACACGCCGGCACACAGCGTGGTCGATCAGGCCGGACAACCCGGGCTGATCGTACTGCGCTCGTTCGGCAAGTTCTTCGGTCTGGCCGGCGTGCGGCTGGGCTTCGTCGTCGCCGAGGCGGATGTGTTGCGGCAACTGGCCGAGGCGCTCGGGCCCTGGACCGTCAGTGGCCCGACCCGCGTGCTGGGGCAGGCGTGCTTCGCCGACGAGGCGACGCACCTGGCGCAGATTGCCCGTTGCGCCCAGGCCAGCCAGCGTCTGGCCATGACGCTCGAAGGCGCTGGCCTGCCACCCAGTGGCGGTTGCGACCTGTTCCAGTACGTGCGTGACGAACGTGCCGCGCACCTGCATGACTATCTCGCTCGCCGGGGCATCCTGGTGCGGCTGTTCGAGCGGCCATCGGCGCTGCGTTTCGGCCTGCCCGCCACGGCGGCGGACGAACAACGTCTGGCCCAGGCTTTGGCGGACTACCACAAGGAATCGGCATGACCACCCTCATGGTGCAAGGCACCACCTCCGATGCCGGCAAGAGCACGCTGGTCACCGCCCTGTGCCGCTGGCTGCTGCGCCAGGGCATCGCCGTGGTGCCGTTCAAGCCACAGAACATGGCGCTCAACAGCGCCGTGACCGCCGACGGCGGCGAGATCGGTCGCGCCCAGGCGGTGCAGGCCCAGGCCTGCCGGCTGGCGCCGCACACCGATATGAACCCGGTGCTGCTCAAGCCCAACAGCGACACCGGCGCCCAGGTGATCGTCCATGGCCGGGCGGTGACCAGCATGAACGCCGTGGCCTATCACGACTACAAGACCATCGCCATGCGGGCGGTGTTGGCCTCCCACGAGCGCCTGAGCGAAGCCTATCCGGTGGTGATGGTCGAGGGCGCGGGCTCTCCGGCGGAGATCAACCTGCGGGCCGGCGATATCGCCAACATGGGCTTCGCCGAGGCCGTCGACTGCCCGGTGATCCTGGTGGCCGATATCAACCGGGGCGGCGTGTTCGCCCATCTGGTCGGCACCCTGGAGCTGCTGTCGGCGAGCGAGCAGGCGCGGGTCAAGGGCTTCGTCATCAACCGTTTCCGTGGCGACATCGCCTTGCTGCAGTCTGGCCTGGACTGGCTGGAGCAGCGTACCGGCAAGCCGGTGCTGGGCGTGCTGCCCTACGTCACCGACCTGCACCTGGAGGCCGAGGATGGTATCGATACGCGCCAGGGCGAAAAGAGTGAGCGCCTGCTGAAGGTGATCGTCCCGGTGTTGCCGCGCATCAGCAACCACACCGACTTCGATCCGCTGCGCCTGCACCCTCAGGTGGACCTGCAGTTCATCGGCCCGGGCCAGCCGATCCCGCCTGCCGACCTGATCATCCTGCCTGGCTCCAAGAGCGTGCGCGGCGACCTGGCGCAACTGCGCGAGCGCGGCTGGGACGCGGCCATCGCCCGGCACCTGCGTTATGGCGGCAAGCTCATCGGCATCTGCGGCGGCCTGCAGATGCTCGGCGAGCAGGTGCATGATCCCCTGGGCCTGGAAGGACCGGCCGGCTCCAGTGATGGTCTGGGCCTGCTGGCGTACAGCACCGTGCTGGAAGCCGAGAAGCAGTTGCGTAACGTGACGGGCACGCTCGATCTCGAGCAGGCCCCGGTGGCGGGGTATGAGATCCATGCCGGCGTCACCAGCGGGCTTGCGCTGGAGCGCCCCGCAGTGCAGTTGGCCGACGGCCGTGCCGATGGCGCCATCAGCGCCGACGGGCAGATCCTCGCCACCTACCTGCATGGCCTGTTCGAGGGTAGCCAGTCGTGCGCCGCGCTGCTGCGCTGGGCTGGGCTGGCCGACGCGCAGACCATCGACTACGAGGCCCTGCGCGAGCGCGATATCGAGCGCCTGGCCGATCTGGTCGAGCAGCACCTGGACACCGCGCGCCTGCGCGAACTGTGTGGAGTCGCCTGAAATGCACAGCCTGATCCTCGGCGGCGCCCGTTCGGGCAAGAGCCGCCTGGCCGAACAACTGGCCGAAGCCAGCGACCTGCCGGTGACCTATATCGCCACCAGTCAGCCGCTGGACGGCGAGATGAATGAACGCGTGCGCTTGCACCGCGAACGGCGTCCGGCCCATTGGGGGCTGGTGGAGGAGCCCGTGGCGCTGGCCGCCGTGCTGCACGCCGAAGCCGACGAAGGGCGCTGCTTGCTGGTGGACTGCCTGACCTTGTGGCTGACCAACCTGCTGATGCTCGAGGATGAACAGCGCCTGGCGCAGGAGCGCGACGCGCTGCTCGCCAGCCTGGCGCAACTGCCGGGCACGATCATCCTGGTCAGTAACGAAACCGGCCTGGGCGTGGTGCCCATGGGCGAACTGACCCGCCGTTATGTCGACCTGGCAGGCACGTTGCACCAGGCCGTGGCCGAACGCTGCCAGCGCGTGGTGCTGACCGTCGCCGGCCTCCCTCTCATGCTCAAAGGACCCGCCTTATGACCCCGATGTGGTGGCGTGACGCCTGCCAACCCCTTGACAGCGCCGCCATGGACCAGGCCCGCGCCCGTCAGCAACAGTTGACCAAGCCGGCCGGCTCCCTCGGCCAGCTCGAAGGCCTGGCGGTTCGCCTGGCTGGCTTGCAGGGGCGCGAGCGTCCCAGTCTGGAGCGGGTCGCCATCACCATCTTCGCCGGCGACCATGGCGTGGTGGAGGAGGGCATCTCCGCCTATCCGCAAGCAGTGACCGGGCAGATGCTGCGCAACTTCGTCGGCGGTGGCGCGGCGATCAGCGTGCTGGCGCGCGAGCTGGGCGCCGAACTGCAGGTGGTGGACCTCGGCACCATCGACGCGGACCTGCAACTGCCTGGCGTGCATCACTTGCGCCTGGGGGCCGGAACCGCCAATTTCGCCCGCCAGCCCGCGATGACCGAGGGGCAACTGGCGGCGGCATTGCAGGCTGGTCGCGACAGCGCCTTGCGCGCCATCGACAAGGGCGCCCAACTGTTCATCGGCGGCGAAATGGGCATCGGCAATACCACTGCCGCGGCGGCCCTGGCCAGCACCCTGCTGGGCTGCGCGGCACATGAGCTCAGTGGCCCTGGCACTGGCCTGGACAGCGCAGGTGTGCGCCACAAGGCCGAAGTGATCGAGCGCGCCCTGGTATTGCACGGTTTGCGCGCCGACCAACCGCTGCAGGCATTGGCCTGTGTCGGCGGCTTTGAAATCGCCGCGCTGGCAGGTGCGTACCTGGCCTGCGCCCAGCATGGCGTGGCGCTGCTGGTCGACGGCTTCATCTGCAGTGTCGCCGCCCTGGTGGCGGTGCGCCTCAACCCGCAATGCCGTCCGTGGCTGCTGTTTGCCCACCAGGGCGCCGAGCCAGGCCACAAGGCCCTGCTGGCGGCGCTGGAGGCCGAGCCGCTGCTGGCCCTGGGGCTGCGCCTGGGCGAGGGCAGTGGAGCGGCGCTGGCGGTGCCGCTGATGCGCCTGGCCTGCGCCCTGCACGGGCAGATGGCGACCTTTGCCGAGGCCGCGGTGGCGGATCGTCCGGCATGATCCTCGAGCTACTGCGCCATGGTGAGACCGAGCTCGGCGGCGGCCTGCGCGGCAGCCTCGACGATGCCCTTACCGAAAACGGCTGGGCGCAGATGCGTCAGGCCACCGTCGCTGCCGGCCCCTGGGATGTGCTGGTGAGCTCGCCGTTGCAGCGTTGCGCGGCGTTTGCCGGAGAGCTGGGGGCCCGGATCAACCTGCCGGTGCAGCGCGAGGCCGGTGTGCGCGAGCTGCATTTCGGCGACTGGGAAGGGCAGAGCGCCGCCCAGATCATGCAGGCCGACGCCGATGCCCTGGGACTGTTCTGGAGGGATCCTTATGCGTTCACCCCGCCTGCGGGCGAGCCAGTGCTGGTCTTTGCCGAACGGGTGCTGGCCACGCTCAAGCGCCTGCACCGCGAGCATGCCGGCAAACGGGTGCTGGTGGTGACCCATGGTGGGGTGATGCGCTTGCTGCTGGCGCGTGCACGCGGCCTGCCACGTGAGCAACTGTTGCAGGTCGAGGTCGGCCATGGGGCGCTGGTACGCCTGGCCGTAGCACAAGACGGTCAGTTGCACGAGGTGCGCTGAGATGCTGCCGTTCTGGATTGCCCTGCAGTTTCTCAGCAGCCTGCCGGTGCGCCTGTCGGGTATGCCGACGCCACAGGAAATGGGGCGTTCGCTGCTGTTCTATCCCGTGGTGGGGCTGCTGTTCGGCTTGCTGCTGTGGCTGGCCAGCCAGCTGCTGGATGGCGTGGCGGCCCCTCTGCACGCGGCCTTGCTCCTGGCGCTGTGGGTGTTGCTCAGTGGCGCGCTGCACCTGGATGGCCTGGCCGACAGCGCCGATGCCTGGCTGGGTGGCTTCGGCGACCGCGAGCGCACCTTGCAGATCATGAAGGATCCGCGCAGCGGGCCGATCGCCGTGGTCACCCTGGTACTGGTGCTGTTGCTCAAGTTCTGTGCCCTGTGGGTACTGGTCGAGCGGGGGGCTGGCGGCCTGCTGGTGCTGGCACCGGTGGTCGGGCGCGCGGCGATGCTGGGGTTGTTCCTCGGTACGCCCTATGTGCGCCCCGGTGGGCTCGGGTCGGCACTGGCCGAGCATCTGCCGCGGCATGGCGCTATCTGGGTGTTGCTGGCCACTGTGGCACTCTGCGTGGTCATGGGCGGCTGGCCGGTGCTGGGGGTAATGCTGCTGGCACTGCTGGTGTTCGCCTGGCTGCGACGGTTGATGTGCAAGCGGTTGGGTGGGGCCACCGGGGATACCGCCGGGGCACTGCTCGAATTGCTGGAACTGGTGGTGGTGCTTGGCCTGGCGTTGCAATAGGCCGCCGGCCGGGTGATCTGGTCGAGTATGCCGATCTTGTACGGATGAAAAAGTGGCGGGCCCGCGGGCGGTTCGGGTCGCATGACCTGCCTGCACTCAAAGCCCGTCGACACCTGCTGCCTGGCCTCACTTCCTGAAATGTCTTGCAACGTTGTGGATGCGGGTATATACACGTATCCATGCTGACCAGTGAATGCATCTGCACCCATCTACGTCGTGCCGCCCGTGGGGTGAGCCGGCATTACGACGAGGCCCTTGTCGGCTTCGGCATCAATGTCGCCCAGTTTTCCCTGCTGCGTCATGTCCAGCGCCTCGACCGCCCCAGCATCACTTGCCTGGCCGAGGCCATGGGCCTGGAGCGCAGCACCTTGGGTCGCAACCTCAAGGTGCTCCAGGCCGAGGGCTTGGTGCGGCTGGCCGACGGAGAAGACCAGCGCAACCGTGTGGTGCTGTTGAGTGAGGCGGGCAGGGCATGCCTGGATGCCGCCTACCCGGCCTGGCAGCAGGCCCAGGCGCAACTGGTGAAGCGGCTGGGTGAGGGGCAGCGTGATGAGTTGGTGCGCTTGTTGGAGCAACTTGCCTGATATTCGACGATTAAAAGCGGGTATATACCCGCATCAACCTTGCGATGGGCTGGAGACAACGACAATGACTTCCCTTTGGCGGAGCAGCGGTTGGGTACTTCTGGGGGCGGCGCTTATCCTCGCGCTGTCGCTGGGGGTGCGGCATGGTTTCGGTCTGTTCCTGGCGCCGATGAGCGCCGATTTCGGCTGGGGTCGCGAGGTATTCGCCTTCGCCATCGCCCTGCAGAACCTGATCTGGGGCCTGGCCCAGCCGTTCACCGGGGCCTTGGCCGACCGCCTGGGCGCGGCCAAGGTGGTGATCATCGGCGGCATTCTCTACGCAGTCGGCCTGGCGATGATGGCCTTTGCCGATTCGGCCTGGTCGCTGTCGCTCAGCGCCGGCCTGCTGATCGGCATCGGCCTGTCCGGCACTTCGTTCTCAGTGATCCTCGGCGTGGTCGGCCGCGCCGTGCCGGCGGAGAAGCGCAGCATGGCGATGGGCATCGCCAGCGCCGCCGGCTCTTTCGGCCAGTTCGCCATGCTTCCCGGCACCCTGGGCCTGATTCAGTGGCTGGGCTGGTCGACAGCCTTGCTGGTACTGGGCCTGCTGGTGGCCTTGATCGTGCCGTTCGTGGGCATGCTGCGCGACCGCCCGCTGCGCAGCCATGGCGCCGAGCAGACCCTCGGCCAGGCATTGCGTGAAGCGTGCGCGCATTCTGGTTTCTGGTTGCTGGCGCTGGGCTTCTTCGTCTGTGGTTTCCAGGTGGTGTTCATCGGCGTGCACCTGCCGGCCTACCTGGTCGACCAGCACCTGCCGGCGACTACCGGCACCACCGTGCTGGCGCTGGTCGGCCTGTTCAACATCGTCGGCACCTACACCGCGGGCTGGTTGGGTGGGCGCATGTCCAAGCCGCGCCTGCTGACCGGTCTGTACCTGCTGCGCGCCGTGGTCATCGTGCTCTTCCTCTGGGCGCCGGTGACCCAGTTCAGCGCCTACCTGTTCGGTATCGCCATGGGCCTGCTGTGGCTGTCCACGGTACCGCTGACCAATGGCACCGTGGCCACGCTGTTCGGCGTGCGCAACCTGTCGATGCTCGGCGGCATCGTGTTCCTGTTCCACCAGCTGGGCGCCTTCCTCGGCGGCTGGCTGGGTGGCGTGGTGTATGACCAGACCGGCAGCTACGACCTGGTATGGCAGATCTCGATCCTACTCAGCCTGCTGGCCGCGGCGCTGAACTGGCCGGTGCGCGAACGCCCGGTCGCCCGCCTGCAGGCCCAGGCGGCATGAACCGCCTGTTGGGGCACGGCCTGCTGGTGGTTGCCGCAGTGCTGGTATTGGCGCTGGTGTGGTGGGGCTGGCACAAGGGTGGCCTGGCACTGATGCAGTTGGGCATGAGCCTGTGTTAAGCGCTAACCTGCACATTCAAGGAATCATGTGCAGGAGACCGATATCATGCATGCGCGCTGGCTGACCCTACCCCTGCTGGCCCTGGCCGCCGCCACTTCGAGCTGGGCGGCGGACTGCCCGGCGCTGCTTCAGGGCAGCCTGCCCGAGCTGCGCGGCAAGGAGCAGATCGACCTGTGCCAGCGTTTTGCCGGCAAGCCGCTGGTGGTGATCAACACCGCCAGCTATTGCGGCTTCGCTCCGCAGTTCGAGGGGCTCGAGGCGACCTACAAGGATTACCGCGAGCAGGGCCTGGAAATGCTCGGCGTGCCGTCCAACGACTTCAAGCAGGAAGACGCCGACAGCGAGAAGACCGCCAAGGTCTGTTACGCCAACTATGGCGTGACCTTCACCATGACCAAGACCCAGGCTGTTCGTGGCAAGGATGCGATCCCGATGTTTGTCGAGCTGGCCCGGCAGAGCAGTGCGCCGAAGTGGAACTTCTACAAGTATGTGGTGGATCGCAAGGGCAAGGTGATCGGTAACTTCTCCAGCCTGACCAAGCCGGATGATCCGGCGTTCAAGGCGGCGATCGACAAGGCGATTGGTTCGCAGCCGCTGAGTCCATAGGTCCAGCGTGGGGCGAAAGGTGGGCTGACCTGATATTTTTGCCAGTTACCTCCAGCGCTCAAGTGATGCACGCTTGCTGAAACATCACACTTTCGTGGAGAGCATCATGGCGATGCAGAATCTAACACTATGCGACCAGCAACATTCAGTTCTGGCGTCGGCAGGTGCTGCTCGAAGCTACCCGCCTTATGGTGCATTGGCAGCAGCCACTGTTCCACGGCTGGCATATTGTGGTCAGGCGCGTGAAGCATCGACGGGTTTTTATCACCTGGGTAATGGGTATCGAATATACGACCCTTGCTTGATGCGTTTCTTATCTCCCGATGCGTTGAGCCCGTTCGCAAAGGGAGGTATCAATGCGTATGCCTATTGTAGTGGTGATCCGATCAACTATCAGGACCGCAGTGGTAAGGCGAAAATTTCCAATGGCTGGGTGCCAAGTAATGGATCAATTCGAAGTCAGCTTTTTTCTGGCGCTACCAGCTTTGATATGAATAGTTCGACCCAAATCTACGATTCTAGTAGTAGCAGCGACAGGGTGCTCTCAAATAATCAAATCTTTGGTGCTGTTTCATCTGCTGCTCTCGATGGTACGCTTCTAATTAAAAACGGCGGCGCCTTGGTTAATATGTTGCGTGCTAAATTTGGTGGCGGCCAAGATGGCACGAGCCCGCCATCATGGAAGCAAATCGCGGTAACGGCTGCCGCTACGGCCGCCAACGCAGGAAGTCTGCTTTTCACCGCAGCGGGTGTAACAAGCAACACAGAAACCCTAATCATCCATTCGGATTCTCCCCCTGCGAACGATGTGACGCTCGCAACCGTCAGCACCGACGCTATGATGAAAGGCTTATCAAAGGTGCTAAGCGTGGCGGCCCATGTTCAAGGGGGAGACTACCAATTGGGTATGTTTAAGTCGGATAGTAAAGCATCAGGTCCCGACGCAGTGCCTTTAAAGAGAATGGATCTCAGAGAGCAGGTCTGATTATAGAAGTGACCCACCCAGCGCCACCTGCCGTTTTATCAAGTTGTCGAGGCCGGCAATTTGGCCACGGCACCTGTGCCCGGCCGCTCTGGCCTGTGCGTGGTCTGGATTATTTGTCGATAGGGCCCGGCGAGCAGCAATGATCATTGGCAATGCACGGTCAGCGCAACCATGCGCATCACCACTGGCCGCACCATCAGAACGCATACGAACGCCACCGGCATTGCCAAACGGTAGGCTTTAAGTACATTTCCGAGATAGTCGGCATCGACGCCGGCATTGGCAGCTGTGATCACGAAGCACATCAGCAAGGCCATGATTGCGGACATGTAAAAGGCGAAGACATAGGGGGTTGCACGCCGGTGCAATTTACGTCGACTGCGTGAGATAGACAGTTCGGTCATGGAGCCTCCTGTTCGTTTGCTGGGAGGCGCAGATTAGCAACGGGTGTGCGGGATGTTGTAGATCCTGACTGGTGAGTTCTTTATAAAGAGAACCTTACGAATCACACGAGCCAGCCATGGACCTGCTTAACGCCATTCGCAGTTTTATCAAGGTCGTCGAAGCAGGCAGCATCGCTGGCGGCGCCCGCAATCTCGGAGTGAGCCCTGCCGCTGTAAGCCAGAACCTTGCGCGACTGGAATCACACCTGCAGGTACGGCTGTTGACCCGTACTACCCGCAACATGGCCCTGACACCGCCTGGCAGCTTGTACTACGAGCGTGTGCGGCATATCGAGCGCGAGCTTGCCCAGGCCGAGCAGGCAGTTACCACGCCGGACAGCGAGCCCCAGGGGCGATTGTGCATCGCCTCGACCTCAGCCTTCGGTCGGCATGTACTGGCGCCGTTGATCCCGGCATTCAGCGCCCGCTACCCGCTGCTTTCGATAGAGTTGGTGATGGCTGACCGCAAGGTCAATCACGCCCTGGAAGATGTGGATGTCAGCCTGCGCATCACCCCGCAGTTGGAAGACCACCTGCTGGCCCGGCATATCGCCCGTATTCCATTTGTCTGCTGCGCCTCGCCTGGCTACCTGACCAGCGCTGGTCGGCCCACCACCCCGGAAAACCTGCAAGACCACAGTTGCCTGGTGTTCCGCTACCCGGTGGATGGGCGCTTGCTGCCCTGGGGCTTCATGCGTGACGGGCTGCGTTTCGAAGCCCGGTTCGGCAAGGTGTTGATCAGTGACGATATCGATGCGCTGACCCAGATGGCCCTGAATGACGGCGGCATTACCCGCCTGGCGGAGTTCGTCGTGCGCCCGCACCTGGATACCGGCCGGCTGGTGCCGTTGTTCGAAAACAATGGCGGTAGCCACGTTTATGCCCGGACTGAACCGATGGATGTCTATCTGTGCTTGGCCGACCGCTTTGCGCTGACGACCAAGGTGCGTGTGTTCATGGAATACCTGCAACAGTGCCTGGGCGAACAATGGCCCGTACAGGCATGAAAATCTATGGTCACCCCATTTTTTGCAATACTGATTAACGGATGAAATGGATGGCTTGCTTAAATCTATCCGGCGTCAAATTGGGGTAAGCCCCGCGCCACGATGAGAGTCGCGCCTGACGATCCTTAAAAACCGCTCGGCTTCGAGAGCCGATTTTTATGTCAGGATCCTCGCCAGGCCGGTAGACCGTTTATTTCATCTATTGCTCAGCTATCGCAAAACCTGAAAGGTGAATCGTGGTACAGCAACAACCACAGGGTCAGGCGTTCAAGGCGCCTGGCCCTGTTTCGTATTGGGTGTGATGAGCAGAAATCGCCCAAGCTATGCGGGCGAATTTATTGGCCAGCGCACAGGCGACCACGTTTGAGTGTCGGCGCGTCATAAGCGCTCGCACCCAGTCCGCCAGAGCCCCCTTCTGCCGCGCCAGGTTCTGCATGTAGACCCTGGCGCATTGCACCAAAAGGCGTCGCAGATTCTTGTCGCCTCGCTTGCTGATCCCTAGCAAGTTAGCTTTGCCGCCTGTGCTGTACTGCCTGGGCACCAAGCCTAGAGAAGCAGCAAAATCGCGACTGCAGCCGTATTGCTGACCATCACCCATTTCCACAGCCAGCAGGCTGGCGGTGATCGGCCCGACACAGGGCATGCTCAATAAACGACGCCCTAGATCATCGTCGGCCAGCTGGCCAACCAGCTCTTTATCCAGTGCCTTGACCTGCTCGTCCAGATAGGCGAAATGGTCGTGCAGACGTTGCAGCAGCATTATCAGCCGAGCAGACAGCTCGTGCTCCGCGAGAACAGCAGACAAACGCTTCATGACCGCTAGGCCCTGGGGCAAGCTGATGTCGAACTCAAGCAAGAACCCATGCATTTGGTTGACGGCCTTAGTGCGGTCACGGATCAGTGACTCGCGTAGGCGATGTAACACAGAAAGAGTCTGCTGAGCTTCGGTCTTGGGCGAAACGAAACGCATCGAAGGGCGCGAAGCGGCTTCGCAGATAGCTTGCGCATCGACGAAATCGTTTTTGTTGCCTTTGACAAAGGGCTTAACGAACTGAGGAGAAATCAGCCTCGCCTGATGCCCCAGGGCGGTCAGCTCACGAGCGACGAAATGTGCGCCGGCGCATGCTTCCATCACCACGGTGCACGCTGGCAGGTTGGCGAAAAACCGCATCATTTGCTGTCGTGAGAGCTTCTTGCGAAACAGCTCCCGGCCGGGCTTATCCTGGCCGTGCAGATGAAAGGTATGTTTGCCGAGGTCGATACCGACCAGTGCCAAATCGCTCATGATGATGGCCTCCGGAATGAAAAACCCTGCGAAAGCGTAGCCCTCGCAGGGTGTCGGGGTGACCATCTCATTAACCGCCACGAGGGCGGTTTCTTCATGCAGCGGGTGACACTCAGAAGCGGTAGGTCAGCGAAGCACCAATGCCGTGGGCACTGTTTTCGTACTTGGCCTGGTAGCTGCCTTTGAGGCCGGCTTCGGTCGGGCTGTGCGGCTGGTTGTTGACCTTGGTGTCCTCTTCCCACAGGTAGGAGTAGGCCACGTCGATGGTCATGTCGTCGGACGGGCTCCAACCGGCACCGATGCTGAAGATCTTGCGATCGCCAGTGGGGATGCGCGGCGAACGGTTGGTGTTGTTGGTCGGCGACTGGTCAACCGAGAAACCGGTCCGCAGGACCCATTCCTTGTTGACCTTGTACGAGGCACCAATGGCGTGAGCCCAGGTGTCGTGCCAGTTCTGCTCTTCGTTGATGGTCGCGAACTGCCCGGCAGGGCCTGCCGGCACTTCGTTGTTGACCGTGATGTTCTCCAGGCGGCTCCAACGGGTCCAGGTGCTGCCTGCGTACAAGGTCCACTGGTCGTCAAGCTCGTGGGTGACCGAGAAGTCCACCGACTCGGGAGTCTTGATCTTCAGGGTGGCATCGAACTTGTTGCCGTCCAGGCCAAGCAGCGGGTAGCTGACCTTGGTCTTGCCTTCGAGCTTGTAGTCGACCATCGAGTGGTAGGTCAGGCCGACGCGGGTGCGGTCGGTGGCCTGGACCAGGATACCGATGTTGTAGCCAACCGCGGTGTCGTCGCCCTTGATCTTCACTTCGCCATCGGCCGGACGCAACGGCGAGATGCTGGCCAGGTTCGAGCCCAGTTCACCCTCGATGCGGTTGATGGTCGGGCCGAAACCGATCGAGACCTTGTCGTTGAACGCATAGCTCACGGTCGGCTGGAAGGTCACGACCTGAACATGGCTTTTCTTGCCCCAGTAGCGCGCGGCATCGTCGCTGCCGTAGTCGGTGACCAGGCCGAATGGCACGTAGACGCCGAAACCGACGCTCCAGTGATCATCGATGGACTTGACGTAGTAACCCATCGGCACGCCGACCAGAGGCACCATGTCGCCGTCCATTTCCCCCCCTTTGTTGCTGCCGCGTCCGGAAATATCGGATTTGGCGATGACCGCGGCACCACCGACGGTCATTTGATCGCGCTTCAGGCGGGACATGCCCGCCGGGTTGCCATACACGGTGCTGGCATCTTCGGCAGAAGAAGAACGACCCGCAAAACCTGTCCCCATGCCGCTGATGCTCTGTTCGTTCAGGGCAAAGCCGCTGGCGAGCAATTGGCTGGAAGCGAGGGCAATGGCAACGCCGAGAGAGGTTTTGAGCATAACTTTTTTCATTATTAGAAACTCCTTGGGATCTCCGGGGCGAAACGCTACCAACAAATGCCGCGCTGCGCTATAGGCTAGAACGCAGGAGATAGAGCGGTTTTGTAGGACAATCCGACCAAAATTCCGTTTATTCCGGTTGTAGGACGTGGCTGTTCAGGAGGCGTGGGTAAGCATCGGCTCGATGCACTGGTGCCAGGCGTGGGTGAAATCCCGCAGGCGCCCCTGGGGGTGGAAGGTCTGCCGCCAGATCCGCGCCAGGCCCAGTAAATCGTCGGCGGCTGGAAGCGGCGTGGCCTGCTCTTCTATGAGCATCCAGGCGATGGCGGTGGCGTAGCGCAGGTTGACGGTGAGTTCGAGGTGGGGGCCACCGAGAAAGGCGTGCTGACTGGCCAGACCGCGGACCAGGCTGGCCAGTTCGGGGTCGCGGGCCAGGTATTCGTCCCACAAACAACTGTGACGATTCTCACCGATCCGGTAAAGCCCATGGCCGCGTCGGTCATGCAGGGCAGCGCCCAGCCCCGACTGGCTTGCGGCAACGCCCAGTAACAAAGCTTCTGCGCTGTCGCAGTGGCGGCCCAGGTAGATCAGGGTCGGTCGGATCACGTATCGACTCAACTCGTTCGCAGCGATGCCCATGATGGCCTCTTACGAAAAGGGCCGACGGGCGCTGGAGCTTGGCAGCTGGTGAGTGGTCAGGCCCGCCGGAAGCGGCAGGTGCCGCTCGAGTTGAAGTGTAGTGTGATAACTGTGGTGTAAAGGGCTGTTTTTAAATCGATTGCGGCCAGAAGGCGTGGAGCATATGCCCGCTGGCGATTAAGCCAATTACCTTCAGGCTGGCGCGTGCAGGGTGTATTCATGGGCTGAATCACCTGCCATTCATTCATGCGGTCAACGATTGGCGCGCACGCTCGATCACGGCCTGCAGCGGCTCGGCCCGGTTGTATTGGTCCGGATAGAGACGCTCGCTGTGGCAAGCCACACCGTATTCGTCGACCAGGGTGAAGCTGAAGCTGCCCTTGCGTGGGGCAACGATAAGGCACTTGAGTGGAGCGAAGGCCTGGGAAAGGGTGCCAAAGGCAGCCTGGATTTGTTGATGGTTATTCATATTGTTGGATGTTCCTGCATAAGACACGGTATGTGATCCGTGCACAATAGAAACGTTCCAGTGACGTCTTTATTAAGGAGACGCAGAACCTGACTGGAACAGGGCAGCCAGAGGGGCGCATGCAATAAGTGGCGCTGGGCTGACTGGTAGGTACGACAGAAGGCAGGCAGCACACCGACACCAGGGTTCTGGGCGCCGGGGAAGATCCTGATCAATCTGAAAACGTGATTCGTGCTGGGCAGGGTCTGCCGAGTGAATCATCGAATGGGCCGGTCCCGATGGGGCAGCGCCTGCTCGTCTTGAGCGCCGGGCTGTAGGGACTAAGTGGCCAGAATGACTTCAGCTGGGTACTAACAGGGCGCAACCCTACGCGAACATACAAGGGTTGGCAAGCTTTATTTTATTGCGGGGAGCCGACCATTATGTCGCCTATTGCACCTGCTGTGAAGAGGGGTAAATGCCCCGGCAATCGCCTGGATGTGCCGTTTTCGGGCGCAGTCGTGCCGTTTGATGGTGCACTTGTACACACTCGCCCGGAGACTTGTAACGCACTTGCAACATCCTGTGGAAGGCTCGCCAATGACTTGACTGCGGGCTTAAGTCAATGAAAAAAAACACTAATTTTTGCTGGTGAAAAAATCGTCAGTTTGACTGAAAGCCCCATTTCACAGGGGTTTGCGGGCTGCCTTCAGGGGTTGTCCACCGACTTATCCACAGGTTCTGTGGATTGTCCCGGGCGCTTGCTCTAGGACGGGCGTGCCAGCTGTTTCATCGATTGTCCGACAATTGGTGGCGCGGTCTGGCATGGGCATTTTCACCGTGAAAACGTCAAGAAAAAATCATCGAAAAAAATGTCGATCAGCCGAAAGTCGCCCGGGCCAGTTTGCAAAAAATCGAGTAGAGTGGCGCGCCTCTCGAGTCACCCTTGCTGTTGGTCATGAAGCTTCGCGGTAAACACTTCGCCAGTCCTGATGCCTCTCCAGCGCTGCCGTCCCCCAAGCGCTTTTCCCTGAAAGTGGCCCTGTGGCTGCTCGACAGCCCGCGCCTGGGCGATAAGCCCAGCGTCAAGCACCTGGCCGGGCGCATGCTCAAGCAACCGGCGCGCCAGGGCGTGGTGGTGGCGCAAAGCCGCCTGGGGCAGATGCTTTGCCGGGATTGCGGCAATGCCCGCGACCGGCGTATCGGTCATGAGCTGTTGCGTCAGGCGGCCCGTGCCGGTGACCGTCGGGCACAGCTGGAGTTTGGCCGGTTGTGCCAGGCCCAGGAGCCTGAACAGGCCCGTTACTGGTTGGAGCTGGCGGCGGGGCAGGGTTCGCAGGAGGCGCGGCGGCTGTTGCGTCAGTGGTTCCCCGCCTGAACAGGCGAGGGCTTGCCCGCGACAGGGCTGCACAGGCAACCGCGCCAGCAGCCTGATAAGCTGCGCAGCATCAATCAGTGTTCGATCGGGGTAGGCATGACAGTGGATCTGACCAGCATTCTGCTGGGCTTGGTGGCAGGTGCCGTGCCTTGCCTGGGCTGGGTCATGCAGGTACAGCGCGGCCAGGGTGCGCGCAAGGCCGAGCAAGCACTGCTTGCAGAGCGCCTTGCCGCCGCGCAACTGGCCCAGGCTGGCCTGCAGGCGCAGCTGGAGGCCAGCCGTGACGAGATCAGCGACCTCAGCGAGGCCAACACCATCAAGCAGACCCAGCTGGCCGCCCAGGGGCGTGAGCTGGAGTTGCTGCAGATCGACCGCGACAACAGCCGCGATGCCGCCCACGCCTGGCACCTCGAGCGCGCCAACCGTGAGGCCGAGCTGCGCCGCCTGGAGGCGCAGGCCGCACGGCTGGAGGCCGAGTTACGCGAGCAGCAGGAAAGCCACCAGCAACGCCTGGAAGACTTGCAGCAAGCCCGCGACACCTTGCGTGCCCAGTTCGCCGACCTGGCCACCAGAATCTTCGATGAGCGCGAACAACGCTTCGCCCAGACCAGCCAGCAGCACCTGGGCCAATTGCTTGACCCGCTCAAGGAGCGCATTCAGGCGTTCGAGAAGCGTGTCGAGGAAAGCTACCAGCAGGAAGCCCGCGAGCGGTTCTCCCTGGGCAAGGAGCTCGAGCGTCTGCAACAGCTCAACCTGCGCCTGTCCGACGAAGCCACCAACCTTACCCAGGCACTCAAGGGACAGAAGACCCAGGGCAACTGGGGCGAGCTGATCCTGGAGCGGGTGCTGGAGCACGCGGGGCTGGAGAAGGGGCGCGAGTACCAGACCCAGGTCAGCCTCAAGAGCGCCGACGGCGAGCGGTTCCAGCCCGACGTGCTGATCATGCTGCCGGGCGACAAGCAGGTGGTGGTCGATGCCAAGGTCAGCCTCACGGCCTACCAGCAGTTTGTCGGCAACAACGACGAGGCTGCCCTCAAGCAGCACGTGCAGTCGCTGCGCAATCACGTCAAGGGTTTGTCGAGCAAGGACTACAACCGCCTGGAGGGCCTGCACAGCCTCGATTTCGTGCTGTTGTTCGTGCCCATCGAGGCGGCGTTCTCGGCGGCGCTGCAGGCTGAGCCCAACCTGTTCCAGGAGGCCTTCGACCGGCAGATCGTGATTGTCAGCCCGACCACCTTGCTGGCCACACTGAGGGTGATCGACAGCCTGTGGAAACAGGAACGCCAGGGCCAGAACGCCCGCGAGATCGCCGAGCGCGCCGGCTGGCTGTATGACAAGTTCGTGCTGTTCATCCAGGACCTGGACGAGCTCGGCGCCCGCCTGGCCCAGGTCGACAAGGCCTATGCCGCGGCACGCAACAAGTTGTGCGAGGGGCGCGGCAACCTGGTCAGCCGCAGTGAGCAGCTCAAGCTGCTCGGCGCACGGGCCAGCAAGAGCCTGCCGGCCGAGCTGGTCGAGCGCGCCCTGAGCGACGAGGTCCTTACTGAACCAGGCTCAGATGCCGATTGAGCAGGGCGCGCAGCGCTGCCGGCTTGACCGGCTTGGCCAGGTAGTCCAGGCCTGCGGCATGGACCAGGGCGATGGTCTCGTTGCGTCCGTCGGCGCTGATCACGACACCGGGCACTGGCTCGCCCAGGCGCGCCCGTAGCCAACCCATCAGACCGGTACCGGTCTCGCCGTCATCCAGGTGGTAGTCCACCAACGCCAGGTGCGGGCGCAGGCCCTTGCCGAGCAGGGCCTCGCATTCGGCCTGGTTGCGCGCGGTCCACACCTGGCAGCCCCAGCGGCTGAGCAGGCTGTTCATGCCGATGAGGATGCTGTCTTCGTTGTCCACGCACAGCACCTGCAGCCCGGCCAGCGGCTGGCCGGCCTGTTCCACGGGGGCGGGCGTCGCGGGCGCGGGGCTGCGGGCGATGGGCACGCTGACGCGGAACACGCTGCCCTTGCCCGGCCAGGAACGTACCTCCAGCGCGTGCCCGAGCACCCGGCACAAACCATCGGCGATCGCCAGGCCCAGCCCCAGGCCTTTCTCGGCGCGGGTCTGGTGGCTGTCCAGGCGCTTGAACTCCTGGAAGATCACCGCCAGCTTGTCGTCGGCGATGCCGGGCCCGCGGTCCCACACTTCAAGCCAAAGACGTTCGCCCTTGCGTCTGGCGCCGAGCAGGATCGGACCCTTGCCGTAGCGCAGGGCATTGGTGAGGAAGTTCTGCAGCACCCGGCGCAGCAGTTTCATGTCGCTGTCGACCTGCAGGCGGCTGCCACGCAGGCGAAACTCCAGGCCCTTCTCGGCGGCCAGCACCTTGAACTCGGCGCCAAGGGTGTCGAACAGCTCATGGAGGGCGAAAGGCTTGATGTCGGGGGTGACCTTGCCGTTCTCCAGGCGCGAGATGTCGAGCAGGTCGCTGATCAGCTCTTCGGCGGAGCGCAGCGAACTGTCCATGTGCTGCACCAGTTGCCGGGCTTCGTCGTTCATGCCTTCGGCCTGCTGCGACAGGGCGGCGGAGAACAGCCGGGCGGCGTTGAGCGGTTGCATCAGGTCGTGGCTGACCGCGGCAAGGAAGCGGGTCTTGGATTGGCTGACCGCCTCGGCGCGGCTCTTGGCCTCGGTCAAGGCTTGGTTCAGCTGTGACAGCTCATGAGTACGCTCGGCGACCCGCTGTTCCAGCCCTTCGTTGGAGTCGCGCAGGGCCTGCTCGGCTTCGCGGAACGGGGTGATGTCGGTGAAGCTCATGACAAAGCCGCCGCCGGGCATAGGGTTGCCGATCAGCTCGATCACCCGGCCATTGGGGAACAGCCGCTCGGAAGAGTGGGCACGGCCCTGGCGCATCCAGTGCAGGCGCCGCGCCACGTGCACCTGTGCCTCGCCCGGGCCGCACAGGCCGCGTTCGGCGTTGTAGCGGATGATGTCGGCGATCGGTCGGCCGACGCTGATCAGCCCGTCGGGGTAGTTGAACAGTTCGAGGTACCGGCGGTTCCAGGCCACCAGGTGCAGGTTCTGGTCGACCACGCTGATGCCCTGGTTGATGTTCTCGATGGCCCCCTGCAGCAGCGCACGGTTGAACTGCAGCACTTCGCTGGCTTCGTCGGCGATGCGCACCACGTCCTCGAGCTGCATGTCGCGGCCTTCGATGGCGGCCTTGACCACCGCCCGGGTCGAGGAAGTGCCGAGAACGCCGGCCAGCAGTCGTTCGGTGTGCTCGATCCAGTCGCCGTCGGCGTTCTGGTTGGGGTTGAAGCCCTTGCCCTGACGGTAGGCGAAGCGGATGAAGCTTTGCCGCGCGCGCTCTTCGCCGACGAATCGCGCGGCGAGCTTGAGCAGGTCGTCGATCTGCACTGCCAGCAAGGGTTTGCTGGAGGGGCGGGCATTGGTCTGCTGGCCGATGAAGCGTCCGGCTTGCCAGTGCTCGGAGACCCGCGTGCGCGACAGGATCGAAACCCAGACGAACAGGGTGAAGTTGCCCGCCAGTGACAGCACCACGCCCTGGGTGAGCGGGGTTATCGGCAGGTTGAGTGGGTTGCCGTGCAGCCAGGCCAGGCCCGGGAACACTTGCAGTGGCCAGCCCAGGCTGTGGGCGGCGATTGGCAGGACCAGGGTGTAGAACCACAGGAAGATGCCGGCGGCCAGTCCTGCGAATACGCCGCGGCGGTTGGCCTGCTTCCAGTACAGCGCGCCGAGCATGGCCGGAGTGAGCTGGGTGACTGCGGCGAAGGCGATCTGGCCAATGGTCGCCAGGCTCGCGGTGGAGCCGAGCAGGCGGTAGCTGACATAGGCCAGCAGCAGGATCACCACGATGGTCACCCGGCGCACCGAGAGCATCCAGTGGCGGAATACCTCGAATGGCCGTTCGGCGTTGTTGCGCCGTAGCAACCAGGGCAGCAGCATGTCGTTGGAGACCATGGTCGACAACGCCACGGCCTCGACGATGACCATGCCGGTGGCCGCCGAGGCGCCGCCGATAAATGCCAGCAGGGCCAGGCTCGGGTGGGCTTCGGCCAGCGGCAGGCTGATCACGAAGGAGTCGGAGATTACCGCGCCCGGCAGCAGCATTTGCCCGGCCAGGGCGATGGGCACCACGAACAGCGCTGCCAGGGCCAGGTATAGCGGGAACACCCAGCGCGCCAGGCGCATGTCCTGGGGCTCGATGTTCTCCACCACGGTGACGTGGAACTGCCGCGGCAGGCAGATGATCGCCATCATCGCCACGGCAGTCTGCACCACCATCGACGGCCAGTTGATGGTTTCTTCCCAGTAGTCGTTCAGGTGCACGGATTGCCGGGCTTGGGTGAACAGGTCGTCGAAGCCGTCGTACAGGTTGAACACCACGAAGGCGCCCACGGCAAGGAAGGCCAGCAGCTTGACCAGCGATTCGAAGGCGATTGCCAGGACCATGCCGCGGTGGTGCTCGGTGACGTCCAGGCTGCGGGTGCCGAAGACGATGGCGAACAGCGCCAGCACCAGCGATACCACCAGTGCGGTGTCCTGCACCCGGCTGCCGGTGGCGTCGGCGTTGGCGCCGATCAGCAGGTTCACCCCCAGCACGATGCCCTTGAGCTGCAGGGCGATGTACGGCAGCACGCCAACCAGGCAGATCAGCGCCACCACCACCGCGAGGCTCTGCGACTTGCCGTAGCGGGCAGCGATGAAGTCGGCGATCGAGGTGATGTTCTGCTGCTTGCTGATCAGCACCATCTTCTGCAGTACCCAAGGCGCGAAGATCAGCAGCAGCACCGGGCCCAGGTAGATGGGCAGGAACGCCCAGAGCTGCTCGGCGGCCTGGCCGACCGCGCCGAAGAAGGTCCAGCTGGTGCAGTAGACGGCCAGCGACAGACTGTACACCCAGGCGCGCAGACGCGGCGGCAACGGTGTGCTGCGGCGGTCGCCGTAGAAGGCGATGGCGAACATGATGGCCATATAGGCCAGGGCGACCACGGCGATCAGCCCGCTGGACAACGACATGCAAACTCCGGAGCAAAAAAGAAAACGCGGTCCCGATCAATCAGTCTGGCACGCAGGGCGCGGTTCGTCAGCGCCGACGATGGTCGCAGTGGCAGGACGTCGCAGGGCCCGCGATGGGCCAGTATTGCCAACTAAGCCTGGCGGGCCCTGCGTATGCCCATCCAGTAGAACACCGCCGCCAGTAGCACCGACCCGATCAACAGGCAGAACACCGTCACCGGCACCACATGCCCCAGTGCCAGCCCTACCAGGATCGGCCCGAGCCCAGCGCCGAGGTTGGAGAGGTTCTGCGCGCCATAATAAACCCCGCGCAGATGCTCCGGCGCGATCAGGTCGATGAACATGAATTCGGCCGGAATCACGATGATCTCGCCCAGGGTGAATACCAGCATGGCCAGGCACCATGCCGGCGCCGAAGCGGCCACCGAGAACCCTAGCAACCCGGCAACGAACATGGCCATGCCTGCCATCAGCCAGGGCATCAGGTGCTGACGGGTGATGCGTCGGCCGATCAGGTACTGCAGGCCGATTACTGCCAGGGCATTGGTGGTGACCAGGTAGCCGGCCAGACGCGCCACCTCGGCGGGATCGTTCAGGGTCACTACCAGGTATTGCGAAAGGTAGGCGGTGAACTGGCCGAACACCACTGCACTGAGCACGCCGCCCAAAGTGAAGCACACCAGGCGCCGGTCGCGCAGCATGCCCAGGGCGACCTGGGTGAAGCCCGCTGCCGGCCTTTCCTCGCGCAGGCTCAGCAAGTTGCGTTCGCCAAGGCGGTAATAGACCAGGCTCAGGCTGAGGCCGATCAGGGCCGAAACCACGAACGGCAGGTGGTCGTCCGCCTCGATCAGCAGCACCCCCAGCATCGGCCCTGCGGCCCAGGCAATGTTGTTGAAGGTGTACTTGATGGCGAACACTTCGCCGCGTTGGTTCTCCGGCAGCAAGGCACAGAACCCGGCCTTGGCGGCAATGTCCACCACGGTCTGGGCCAGGTAGGCGATCACCAGGAAGCAGAAGAACAGTGCAGCCGAAGTGCTGGCCACGATGCCGAGGAAGGCCACGGCGAACACCAGGGTGCAGGCGACGATCAGGGTATGACTGTGCAGGGTGTCGACCAGGTGTCCGCCATAGAGGCTGAGCATGGAGGCCAGGAGCATCGCGCCGCCGACCAGCAGGCCGGTCTGACCGACCGACAGGCCCAGGTGCGTTGACAGGTACACCACCAGATAGGGCAGGGTGATGGCCCGGGCCATGGTCAAGGTGAAGGTGGTGAACAATAGCAGGCGAACCGCAGCGGGGTAGCCTTTGAGGGCGCGTAGCATCGACTGATCCTTGTCATTGTCAACGGTCAAGCATATGTCAAGTGCGGGCCGGGCTGCTATATCTTTGAAATCGATAACAGATAGAGAAATTACCCGTTATATAGATATTCTTTCCAGGCATAAGATATTCATACCTTACACAAGGGCAGGAGACAGCTTATGCCATGCACCCAGACCCGCGCGCCTTCCTGGCGCCCGTTCAGCCAGTTGGCCCACCCCCGCGAAGTGATCCGCCAGTTCACCCCCAACTGGTTCGCCGCGACCATGGGTACCGGCGTGCTGGCCCTGGCCTTCCATCAGGTCCAGGTGCCGGGGTTGGACAGCGTGGCCGAGGGCCTGTGGTGGCTGACCATCGGCCTGTTTACCCTGTTCTGTATCCTGTACGGCGCCCGCTGGGTAATGTTCTTCGATGAGGCGCGGCGGATTTTCGCGCACTCCACCGTGTCGATGTTCTTCGGCACCATCCCCATGGGCCTGGCCACCATCCTCAACGGTGCCCTGGTATTCGGCTTGGCGCGCTGGGGCGAGGGCGTGGTGCGGTGGGTTGAAATGCTTTGGTGGCTGGACGTGGGCCTGGCGCTGCTATGCGGCGTGGCGATTCCCTACCTGATGTTCACCCGCCAGGAGCACAGCATCGACCAGATGACCGCGGTGTGGCTGCTGCCAGTGGTGGCTGCGGAGGTCGCCGCCGCCAGTGGCGGGCTGTTGGCGCCGCACCTGGTGGATGCGCACCGGCAGTTCCTGGTGGTGATCACCAGCTATGTGATGTGGGCGGTTTCGCTGCCGGTGGCGTTCAGCATCCTCACCATCCTCATGTTGCGCATGGCCCTGCACAAGCTGCCGCCGGCCAACATGGCCGCCTCCAGCTGGCTGGCGCTGGGCCCGATCGGTACCGGCGCGCTGGGCATGCTGGTGCTCGGTGGCGATGCGCCAGCGGTGTTCGCCGCCAATGGCCTGGGCGGTCTCGGTGAGGTGGCGCGTGGGCTGGGGCTGGTGGCCGGGATCGTGCTGTGGGGCGCCGGGTTGTGGTGGTTGCTGACGGCGGTGCTGATCACCCTGCGCTACATGCGCCAGGGCATGCCGTTCAACCTGGGCTGGTGGGGGTTCACCTTTCCGCTTGGCGTGTACTGCCTGGCCACGCTGAAGCTGGCGGCCTGGCTGGGGCTGGGCTTCTTCACCGTGTTCGGCCAGGTGCTGGTGGTGGCGCTGGCGCTGCTCTGGCTGCTAGTGGCCAGCCGGACCCTGCGCGGCGCCTGGCGCGGGGAGCTGTTCGTGTCGCCGTGCATTGCGCAGTCTTGATGGTGGCCCTGTAGGGGCGGCTTGCCGCTCCCACAAGTTCCTTGTGCCTGTGGACATTCCCGTGCAGATTTGTGGCTTATCACGCTGTACGTGCCTCCAATGACAAAGCCCAACCAGGTACAAGGACGATGAGTCACCCCTCGCAATTCACCCTGCTCGGCAAGCGGCGCTTCCTGCCGTTCTTCATCACCCAGTCGCTGGGTGCCTTCAACGACAACCTGTTCAAGCAGTCGCTGATCCTGGCAATCCTCTACAAGCTGAGCCTGGAGGGTGACCGCTCGATCTGGGTCAACCTGTGCGCGTTGCTGTTCATCCTGCCGTTCTTCCTGTTCTCGGCGCTGGCCGGGCAGTTCGGCGAGAAGTTCGCCAAGGACCGCCTGATCCGTGCGATCAAGCTGGCCGAGATCGTCATCATGGCCATCGGCGCGACCGGTTTCGTCACCCATCATCTGGAACTGATGCTGGTGGCGCTGTTCGCCATGGGCACCCACTCGGCGCTGTTCGGCCCGGTGAAATACTCGATCCTGCCCCAGGCCCTGCGTGAGGAGGAACTGGTGGGCGGCAACGGCCTGGTGGAAATGGGCACCTTCCTGGCGATCCTGGCCGGCACCATCGGCGCCGGTATGCTGATGTCCTCCAACCAGTACGCGGTGCTGGCCGCCACCGGGGTGGTGTGCACCGCGGTGCTGGGCTACCTGGCCAGCCGCTGGATCCCCCGCGCCGCTGCTGCCGCGCCGCAGATGAAGCTGGACTGGAACATCTTCAAGCAGTCCTGGCTGACCTTGCGCCTGGGCCTGGGCCAGACCCCGGCAGTATCGCGCTCGATCGTTGGCAACTCGTGGTTCTGGTTCGTCGGCGCGATCTACCTCACGCAGATCCCGGCCTACGCCAAGGACTGGCTGCACGGCGACGAGACCGTGGTCACCCTGGTGCTGACCCTGTTCTCGGTAGGCATCGCCGTCGGGTCGCTGCTGTGCGAGCGCTTGAGCGGGCGCAAGGTGGAGATAGGCCTGGTGCCGTTCGGCTCGTTCGGCCTGACCCTGTTCGGCCTGCTCTGGTGGTGGCACTCGGGGGATGTCCCGGTCGGTGCCGTGCCCCATGACTGGCTGACCTTGCTGGCCATGAGCCAGGCCTGGTGGATCATGCTGTCGATCGTCGGCCTGGGTATTTTCGGTGGCTTCTACATCGTGCCGCTGTACGCGCTGATTCAGGCGCGCACCGCGGAGGGCGAGCGGGCCCGGGTGATCGCCGCCAACAACATCCTCAACGCGCTGTTCATGGTGGTGTCGGCGATCATCACCATCGTTCTACTGAGCCTTGCCAAGCTGAGCATCCCGCAGCTGTTCCTGGTGGTGTCGCTGCTCAACATCGCGGTCAATGCCTACATCTTCCGCATCGTGCCGGAATTCACCATGCGCTTCCTGATCTGGCTGCTCAGCCACTCGATGTACCGGGTCGAGCACCGTGAGTTGCAGCGCATTCCCGACGAAGGCGCGGCGTTGCTGGTGTGCAACCATGTGTCGTTCGTCGATGCGCTGCTGATCGGCGGCGCGATCCGCCGGCCGATCCGGTTTGTCATGTACTACAAGATCTACAACCTGCCGGTGCTCAATTTCGTGTTCCGCACCGCGGGCGCCATCCCCATTGCCGGGCGCGGCGAGGACGAGGCCACCTACGAGCGCGCCTTCGCCCGCATCGCCCGGTACCTGGCCGATGGCGAGCTGGTGTGCATCTTCCCTGAGGGCAAGCTGAGCGCGGATGGCGAGATCGATGTGTTCAAGGGCGGGGTGAACCGCATCCTGCAGGAGACGCCGGTGCCGGTGATCCCGTTGGCGTTGCAGGGGTTGTGGGGCAGCTTCTTCAGCCGCGACCCGAACAAAGGCTTCTTCAAGCGCCTGTGGTCGCGGGTGACCCTGGTGGCCGGCGCCGCCATCCCGGTGGAGGCGGCGCAGCCCGAGGCGCTGCGCGAGCAGGTGAGCCTGCTGCGCGGCGACGTTCGCTAGGGGTAACGGAGGAAGGTCAGCTGGCGCTGACCTTCAGGCCGACCAGGCCGGTGATGATCAGGGCGACACTGGCCAGGCGGATCAGCGCCATGGATTCACCGAACAGGATGATCCCGGCGATCACCGTGCCGACCGCGCCGACGCCGGTCCAGATGGCGTAGGCGGTGCCCAGCGGCAGCTCCTTCATGGCCAGGCCCAGGAGGCCGAGGCTGATGACCATGGCGCCGACCGTCAGGACGGTGGGCAGGGGGCGGGTGAAGCCGTCGGTGTACTTGAGGCCGACAGCCCAGCCAACTTCGAACAGGCCGGCGAAGAACAGGATGATCCAGGACATGGTGAGTCTCCATCGTTATCAAAGATGGGGCCGTCCCCGGTATGTTCACGCACAGCGTCGTGAGGCCGTCCTCACAGTGCGCACTATAGTGCCCATTTGCCGAGGCTGGGGCAAGTTTCAAGGATCGGTGGTTGCCTCATCGCCGGCAAGCCGGCTCCCACAGGGTTAGCGCATGGCTGACTTCATGCGGTCGGTGTGGGAGCCGGCAGGCCTGCGATGAGGCCGGGGCAGGCAACATCAATTTCTGGCAGATACGATGTTCTCTACCTCGGGCTCAGGCTCTTCCATCCGCCTGAACCAGGTCGACAGCAAAGCCCCGGAGATGTTGTGCCATACGCTGAACAGCGCACTGGGCACCGCGGCCAGGGGTGAGAAGTGCGCCGACGCCAGGGCCGCGCCCAATCCGGAGTTCTGCATGCCCACCTCCAGTGCCAGCGCCTTGCGCTGGGCCAGCGGCAGCTTGCACAGCTTGCCGGTCAGGTAGCCCAGCAGGAAGCCGAAGCTGTTGTGCAGCACCACCACCGCCATGATCAGCAGCCCCGATTCGGCGATCTTCGCCTGGCTGACCGCCACCACCGCGCAGACGATCATCACGATGCTTACCACCGACACCAGCGGTAGCACCTGCACCGCCAGTTGCACCCGGGCGCCGAGCAGGCGCTGGGCGAGCACGCCGAGCACGATCGGCAGCATCACCAACTGCAGGATCGACCAGAACATGTCCATGAACGAGACCGGCAGCCACGCCGAGGCGAGGAACCAGATCAGCGCCGGGGTGAGCAGCGGGGCGAGCAGGGTGGTCACCGCGGCGATCGCCACTGCCAGTGCCAGGTCGCCCCTGGACAGCCACACCATGACGTTCGACGCCGTGCCGCTCGGGCAGCAGCCGACCAGGATCACGCCCACGGCGATTTCCGGCGGCAGATGGAACAGCTGGCACAACAGCCAGGCCACCCCGGGCATGATCACGAAATGCGCCACGACCCCCAGCGCCACCCGCCATGGCTGGCGGGCGACGGCGGCGAAGTCGTCGAGCTTGAGGGTCAGGCCCATGCCGAACATCACCAGGCCCAGCAGCGGCACGATGGCGACCTTGAGGGCGACGAACCACTGCGGCTGAAGGAAGGCCAGGCAGGCGAACACCAGCACCCACAGGGCGAAGGTGTTGCCGACGAAGCGGCTGAGGGCGGCGAGGGCACGCATGGGGCAATCCTTGTTGTTCTGTTCAACTGCCCCCGATCATACTCAAGACCAGCTCAGAATGGGCCAGCCGTTGGTTTGCGCGTGCTCGCGCAGCACCGGGTCCGGGTTGACCACATGGGGGTGATCCACCTTCAGCAACAGCGGCAGGTCGTTGCGCGAGTCGGAATAGAAGCTCGCGCCCTCGAGGTTTTCCTGTTCCTGGTCGAGCCACTCCAGCAGGCGGGTGATCTTGCCTTCGCGGTAGGTGAGCACGCCGTGGGTCTTGCCGGTGAACACGCCGTTGACCGCTTCCAGTTCGATGGCCAGGTATTCGTCCACGCCCAGGCGCGCGGCGATCGGGCCGACCAGGTGAGCACCGCTGGCCGAGATGATCAGGACCCTGTCGCCACGCTGGCGGTGCTCGGCGATGCAGCGGCACGCATCACCGTAGATGATCGGCTCGATCACATCCTCGACCCAGGGCTCGACCAGGTGCTCCACCTCTTCCAGGGTGCGCCCGGCGATCGGCTCCAGGCTGAAGGCCATGTAGTCCTCCATCTGCAGGTGGCCTTTGCCGTAGGCTTCCATCAGTTCATGGTCGCGCTTGAGGAAACTCTTGCCATCGACCCAGCCCAGTCGGGCCATCTGCTCGCTCCACAACGACGCGCAGTCGCCGTGGATGAGGGTTTCGTCCAGATCGAAAATTGCCAGTGCCATGCGTTGAATCTCCTTAGGCCACTTCCCGTAGCGCCGTGGGGTCGATCGACAAGGATACCCGTTGTCCGTCCGCGTGCAGATCGCTGGCGCAACGATTGAGTACGTCCACCACCAGTTCCACGCCGCGTACCTGGACGCGGTAGCGGATCACGTTGCCCAGCAGGCTGTGGCTGCGGATCTCGCCATCCAGCTCGCCGTTCAGGCTCAGGGTGATCGACTCTGGCCGGATCGCCAGGCGCGCGGCCACCGGGCGTTGCAGCAGGCGGCTGGCGCTGTCGGCGTCGAGCAGGTTGTAGTTGCCGATGAAGCCGGCGGCAAACAGGTCCACGGGCGCGGTGTAGAGGGTTTCGGCATCGCCGCTCTGGACGATGCGTCCCTGGTTCATCAGGACGATGCGGTCTGACATGGTCAGCGCTTCTACCTGGTCATGGGTGACGAAGATGGTGGTCAGCCCCAGCTCGCGCTGGATGGCGCGGATCTGTTCGCGCAGGTGCTTGCGAATACGCGCATCCAGCGCCGACAGTGGCTCGTCGAGCAACAGCAGGCGCGGGCGGGTGACCAGCGAGCGGGCCAGGGCCACGCGCTGGCACTGGCCGCCGGACAACTGGTGGGGGTAGCGCGTGGCGAAGCTGCCCAGCTCGACCAGGTCGAGTACCTCGCGCACCCGTGCCTGGCTTTCGTCGGTCTTGACCTTCTGCATGCGCAGGCCGAAGGCGACGTTCTGTTCCACGGTCATGTTGGGGAACAGTGCGTAGCTCTGGAACACCATGCCGATGCCGCGCTTCTGCGGGCTCAACGGCACGATATCCTGGCCGTCGAGCAGGATCCGCCCGCTGTCCACCGGGGTCAGCCCGGCGATGCAGCGCAGCAGCGTGGACTTGCCGCAGCCGGAGGGGCCGAGCAGGGTGACGAACTCGCCGCGTTCGATCTGGCAGTCGATGTTCTCGAACACCGGGCTGCCGGCGTAGCTCTTTTGCAGTTTCTGTACGCTGACGAAGCTCATGTCAGGTCTTGTCCTTGTTCAGGCGGTTGGCAACCCAGGTCAGCACCAGCACGAAGGCGAAGTAGGAGATCACCAGGGCGCTGTTGAAGTGGCCGCTGCTGTTGCGCATGTTGTTCAGGTACACCTGCAAGGTCTCGTAGCGGGTGCCCACCAGCAGGTTGGCGAACACGAACTCGCCGAACAGGAACGAGAACGACAGCAGCAGCGCCACCATCAGGCCCTTGCGCAGGTTCGGCAGCACCACCAGGAACGCCGCCTGCCAGGTGCTGGCGCCGAGCAGTTGCGCGGCGTCCATCAGGTCGCGCAGGTTGATCGCCTGCAGGTTGTTGGTAATCGCCCGGTACATGAACGGCAGGGCGATGGTGAAGTAGCAGCCGATCAGGATCCACGGCGTGCCGACCATGGCCATCGGCCCGCTGCCATAGAGTTGCAGCAAGCCCACCGCGGACACCACCGGCGGCACCGCGAACGGAAGCAGGATGAGTACGTTCATCAAGGCGTCGAGCTTGGGGAAGTGGTAGTGCACCACGAACAACAGCGGCAGGATCAGCACCACCGACAGCACCAGCGCGCCCACGCACACCAGCAGCGACTGGCCGAAGGCGGCGAGAAAGCGTGGTTCGCTCCACAGCGCCACATACCACTTGAAGGTCAGCCCGCTGGGCAGCAGGGTCGCCGACCAGCTGGTGGCCAGCGAATAGAGCAGGGTGCCGGCCAGTGGCAGCAGCAGGATGAGGAACAGCAGGTAGACCACCGCGCGGTGGTAGAGCCCGCCGCGTTTGTTTTCAGCGCGCATGGTAGCTCCTCTTGAGCAGCCATTGATGGGCCACCGTGACCACGGTCATCAGGCCCACCAGCACCATCGCCAGGGCGCTGGCCAGGTTCGGGTCGAGGCTGATGTCGCCGGCGACAAGACCGGCGATGCGAATCGGCAGCACGTTGAAGTTGCCGGTGGTCAGGGCGTAGACGGTGGCATAGGCGCCCAGGGCGTTGGCCAGCAGGATGACGAAGGTGCCAAGCAGCGCCGGGGTAAGCACGGGCAGGCCGATGTGCCGCCAGAACTGCCAATGGCTGGCGCCCAGCAGCGCGGCGGATTCACGCCAGTCTTCGCGCAGGGCGTCGAAGGCGGGGTAGAGCAGCAATACGCCCAGGGGGATCTGGAAGTAGGTGTAGACCAGGACCAGGCCGGTCTTGGAGTAGATACTGAAGTCGCCGAGCAGCCCCATCTGCTTGAGCAGCAGGGTGAGCGCGCCATTGAAACCGAGCAGGATGATGAAGGCGAACGCCAAGGGCACGCCGGCGAAGTTGCTGGTCATGTTGGCGAAGGCGCTGACGAAGTCGCGCAGTTTCGAGTCGACCTGGCGCAGCGAATAGGCGCCCAACGTGGCGATGACGATGCCGAACAGGCTCGACCAGAAGCTGATCTCCAGGCTGCGTTGCAACGCCTGCAGGTAGAACTTCGAGGCGAAGATCTTGCTGAAGTTGGCCAGGCCCCAGCCACTCTCGCTTTGCAGGCTGTTTATCGCAACCCAGGCCAGCGGCGCGATCTGGAAAATGATGAAGAACACGGCGAACGGCAGCAGGCAGAGCAGGGCCAGGTAGCGGCCGCGATGGCTTGCATTCACTTGAGCAGCTCCCGGCAGACCGGTTTGTCGTGGGCGGCGCCGAGCAGTTCGCAGATCGTGCCGCACAGCTCGGTCTGCAGCGGCTTGGCCGCAGGGTCGAGGCTGAAGGCTTCACCGAACACGAACAGCGGCACTTCACGCTCCTCGGCGAGCAGGCCGTTGTGCGAGCGGTCGTTGTTCATGCCGTGGTCGGCGGTGACCAGCACCTGGTAGCCCTCCTCGAGCCAGCGCGGCAGGTAGTCGGCCAGCAGGATGTCGGCGCTGCGCGCGGCGTTGCGGTACTGGCTGCTGTCCAGGCCATGGCGATGGCCGGCGTCGTCGATGTTCATCGGGTGCACCAGGAGGAAATTCGGCGCATGGCGACGGCGCAGGTATTCGGCGTCGGCCAGCAGGTGCGAATCGGGGTAGTGGTCGGCGTAGTAGAACAGGCCATGCTGGATCGGCAGCTTCGGCGCGTGGGTGTGGCGGTCGCGCAGCGGGTCGAACGGCGAGCGGTTGTACAGTTCGCTCATCCAGTGGTAGGCCGCAGCCGCGGTGCCCAGGCCGGCCTCGCGGGCGTAGTGGAACACGCTGCGCTGGTTGGACAGGCGGTTGACGTTGTTGTGCACGATGCCGCTGTCGATTGGCGGTACACCGGTGAGAATGCATTCGTAAAGTGGTCGCGACAGCGACGGCAGCTCGCACTCCACGCGGTACAGCGCGGCGCGGTCGGCCTCGACATAGGCGTGCAGGTGGCCCATGGCGTGATGGGCCACCTGGTGGTTGAGGCCGTCGAGCAGGACCAGGATGACGTTGTGTGACATGTTGGCTCCAGGGGAAACGGGGCCTCGTGGGAGTGGCGGTGCGCCGATGCTCCCACGAGGTGGATGGCGCTTACTCCATCTCGATGATCACCTGCTCCTGCCACTTCTGTGGCAGGGCCTTGGAGGTCGCTTCCCAGGCCGCAGCATCTTTGATTGGCTGGGCGGCCTTGTACTGCTCGTTGGGCAGCAGCTTGGCCTGTACATCCGCCGGCAGCTTCAGGTGTTCGGCACGGATCGGCCGGGCGTGGCCGATGGCCAGGTTGGTCTGGCCGGCATCGCTGAAGATGTATTCACGGGTCAGCTTGGCCGCGTTCGGGTGCTTGGCGTATTTGTTGATGATGGTGGTATAGCCGGAGATGACCGACCCATCGGAGGGGATCAGCACCTCGAAGCGTTTCGGGTCGATCTGTTCGCGGTAGCTCAGGCCGTTGAAGTCCCACACCACGCCCACTTCCACCTCGCCTTTCTCCAGGGTCTGGATGGTTGGGTTGGCCAGCGACAGGCGCTTCTGCTGGGCCAGCTTGGTGAACAGCTGCAGGCCCGGCTCGATGTTCTTCTCGTCGCCCTTGTAGGCGATGGCGGCGGCAAGCACGCCGTTGGCGGCCTGGGCGGCGGTGCCTACGTCACCGATGGCGACCTTGTACTTGCCCTTTTCCAGGTCGTGCCAGGTGCTTGGGCGGTCCTCTTCCTTCACCAGGTCCTTGTTGATGATGAAGGCGATGGTGCCGGTGTAGGCCAGCGCCCAGTGGCCGTCCTGGTCCTTGGCCCACGCCGGGACCTGGTCCCAGGTGCTTGGCTTGTAGGGTTGGGTCACGCCCTTGGCGACCGCGATCGGGCCGAAGGCCGCGCCGACGTCGCCGATATCGGCGCTGGCGTTGTCCTTCTCGGCATCGAACTTGGCGACTTCCTGGGCCGAGCTCATGTCGGTGTCGCTGTGCTTGAGGCCGTATTTTTTCGCCAGGTCTTCCCAGGTGCCTTTCCAGTTGGCCCAGGCATCGGGCATGCCCACGCTGTTGACCGTACCTTCCTTGCGGGCGGCGTCTTCAAGGGCCTTGAGGTCCTGGGCCATGGCCGAGGTGCAAAAAGCGATGGCCGAACCGAGCAGTGACGCCATGAACAACTTTTTCATCCGAAGCTCCTTTGGTGGGTGCCTTGCATTCGTTGTTATGAACTGAAGCGGTGCTTGCGACCCCTTGGTCTAGGTCAGCAAACCTTGCGCCAAGGTAGGCCTGTTGCGTGACAGTTTGATGTAAGGGGCGGGGGCGGGTGGCAGGCCCAAGGCCCTGGAACTACAGCGTAGACCAGATCGAAAGCCTTGATTCGCGTGGGCTGGCGCGGATCTGGCAGATCTGGCAATTGCCCTGTGGCGCCTGTGTCACAGGATGTTCATCAGCTGTCCCTAGGCTTGCACTACGCTCCAACTGCCCCGTTTCGGGGCTGGACTAGTCCAGATAGGTAACCTTTGATGCAAGCGACGCCACCGCGCGCGGTAACAGCTATCTGCCATGCGCTGCAGGAGCAGATCGAACACGGCCTGCTGGCACCCGGCGGCAAGCTGCCGGCCGAGCGCAGGCTCAGCGAGGTGTTCGACACCACGCGTATCACCCTGCGCGAGGCGCTGGTGCAGCTCGAGGCCATGGGCCTGATCTACCGCGAGGAGCGCCGTGGCTGGTTCGTCGCGCCCGAGCGGCTGACCTACGACCTGATCGAGCGCAGCCATTTCCATGCGATGGTGCGCGACCAGGGGCGGGTGCCGAGCACTGAGTTACTGTCTGCGCGCCTGCAGCCGGCCTCTGCGTCGATCTGTGCGCGCCTGCGCCTGCCGGCGTTGTCCAGCGTGGTGAGGATCTGCCGTTTGCGCCGGATCGATGGGCGAGCGGTGCTGTATGCCGAGCACTATCTCAACCCGCGTTACTTCCCGGGGATCCTCGAGCTGGACCTGGCGCGGTCGCTGACCGAGATCTACGCGCGGGAATACGCCATTCACTATGGGCAGGTGTGCTTTGAAATCCTGCCGACGGCGTTGCCGGCCGAGGCGGCGGCTGCCTTGAAGGTGTCGGCTGGCAGCCCCGGGTTGCATATCACCCGGGTCAACAGCGACCAGCATGGGCACCTGATCGACTGCGACCTGGAATACTGGCGTCACGATGCGATCCGCATTCGCGCCGAGGCTGGGTAGGGTGAACATCGCGGTGCGCCGATGCGACTTGCCCCGCGATGCGATCTAGCTGGAAACGTTGCTCTGAGCCATTGCCCCTCCGCCAGCCGTCACCACCTGCACCGACAGCCGTGGCGTCGCCAGATCCAACCCCGCTTCATCGAGCTGGCGCTTCAACGCCAGGTTGAACGCCCGCGACACCTCCCACTGCTTGATCGGCGCGGTCTTGAACCGCGCCCGCAGGATCGCCGAGCCCGACTCGAAGCTTTCCACCCCCTGCAACTCCAGCGGCGACCAGATGTTGCGGCGCATCAGCGGGTCGTTGCGCAGTTTCTGCCCGACCTCGCGGATCAGGGTGATGGCCTGGTCGATGTTCATGCTGTGCGGGATGGCCACGCGGAAGATCGCGTAGCCGAACTCGCGCGAGTAGTTCTTGATGCTCTTGATCTCGCTGAACGGGATGGTGTGCACGATGCCGTCGATGTCGCGCAGGCGCACGGTGCGGATGGTCAGGCCCTCGACCGTGCCCAGGTGGCCGCCGACATCCACGTAGTCGTCGATGGCCAGCGAGTCCTCGATGATGATGAACAGGCCGGTGATCAGGTCGGCCACCAGCGACTGGGCGCCGAAACCGATGGCCAGGCCGATGACACCGGCACCGGCCAGCAGCGGGGTGACGTTCATGCCCATGTTGGCCAGGGCGACGATCACCGCGATGATGACGATCACCACGAACATCACGTTGCGGATCAGCGGCATCATGGTCTGCGCGCGGGCGTTGGCCAGCCCGCGCCGCGAATGCACCAGGGCATGGTGCACGGCGGTGTCGGCGAGGATCCACACCAGCCAGGCGACGATCAGCGTACCGGCCAGGCCCAGCAGGCGCAGGCTGACTTCATGGCCGTCACCCTCGGCGAAACTGATCATCGAGTGGCCCCAGACGCGCAGGCCCAGTTCGATGAACAGCAGCCAGATGAACAGGTGCACCAGCACATAGCCGAAGTTGCGCAGGCGTTCGGTATAGACCGCCTGGCGCTTGTTGGCGCGTCTGGGCTTTGCCGCGTGGCGACGGACCAGGCCATTGAGCACCATGCACACCACCACCAGCACCGTGCACATCAGCGACTGGCGCAGGGCGGTGCTGGTGTCGCCGGCGGAGACGAAGGTGGCGAACAGCGAGATCGCTACCAGGATCAGCGCCGGGAGGTACCAGAAGCTGCCGAGCAGTTCGATGGTGTCGCTCAGGGTGCGCCGGGTCAGGCGCCGGGACAGGGGCTGGTTGCGGATCAGGTGGGCGATCGGGCGGCGGAAGCGCAGGATGAACAGCCCGGTGCACAGCGCGGCGATAACATTGGCCAGGGTGGCCAGGGCGTGGGCCAGGTGGCTGCCCAGCGCGGTGGTCAGGCGTGGGTCGCTCATCGCCTCGCCAAACGCGGCGAAGCTGCCGATCAGCCACAGCGGGCGGAACGCCTGGTGCCGCAGGATATGCAGGGCGCGGTGGCGATGCGGGCCGTCGAGCAGCGAGAAGGCAATCACGCAGATCGCCGAGAACAGGGTGCCGACCACCAGCGCGTAGGCCAGCACCATGGCCATCGACTTGCCCAGCGAGGAGGGCAGGGCGAAGCTCAGGTACACGGTGAACACCAGCGCTACCAGCCAGGGCCCCAGCTTGCGCAGGGCAAAGCGCACCAGGTCCCAGGTCCGCGGGTGTTGCGGCAGGTCTTCGGTCAGGCCGAAACGCAGGCGCACGCGGTGGCCGATCCAGTTGAAGGCATAGGCCAGCAGGCCCCAGACCAGGATGACCCCGGCGAAGCCGAACAGGATCGCCGGCCATTGATGCACCGGCACCACCAGTGCGGCCAGTTCGTCCTGGGCCTGGTCGATTTCCAGCGACCAGCGCTTGAACGGGCTGGCATCGCCGCTGAACTGTTTCTCGAAGTCGTGCAGGGCACCGCCGATCAGGCCGAGCACGCCCTGTTCGACGGTGGGTTGCGATTGTTTCGTGGCGTCGCGCAGCTTCTTCAGGTCGGCCAGCAGCTTGGCGCGTTGCTGGTCGTTTTCCAGGTTCTTGATCACCTCGTCCAGGGACTTGCCCAAGGGCTCGCTGGCTTCGGGCTGGGCGGGCGTGCTGGAGCCGAGCAGGCCTGGCAGGCCGGCGGCGTGCGCTGGCGTGACGAACAGCAGGAACAGCAGCGTGATGCAACGCAGGAGGGCTGGCACCGGGAAATCTACCTCAGGTCAAACGTTTGCCCGAGTGTAGAGGTTTACGACGGCAGTTTCTCGAGGATCTTCCAGCAGGTGAGGCCGAAAATGCCGAGGGTGCCGATCCACATCATCAGCACGCCGACATTGCGCTCGCGCAGGCTGAAACCGATGGTCAGCAGCATCAGGAACAGGAACACCGGCACGAACAGGGACAGGAACGGCGATGACATGGACAGCATCCTTCTGTTTTGGGGGCCATGTATCAAGCATAGCGCTTTGCAAGCGAGGCGGATTGACCAGGGGCAGGGGCTGCTCCGATCGCGGGGCAAGCCGCTCCCACAGGTCCGCGTGGGAGCGGGTTGGCCGTCAGGGCAGTTCGCGGCTGCGGTAGAAGGCGCCAAGCACCTTCACCAGGTGGGCCAGGTCATGGCTGCCGCACAGCTCGCGGATTGAGTGCATGGCGAAGGTCGGCAGGCCGATATCCACCGTGCGCACGCCCAGGTGGCTGGCGGTGATCGGGCCGATGGTCGAGCCGCAGCCCATGTCGCTGCGCACCACGAAGCTTTGCACCGGGACTTCCTCGGCCATGCACAGGTGGCGGAAGAAGCCGGCGGTTTCGCTGTTGGTGGCGTAGCGCTGGTTGTTGTTGACCTTGATCACCGGGCCTGCGTTGAGCTTGGGGCCGTGGTTGCCGTCGTGTTTGTCGGCATAGTTGGGGTGCACGCCGTGGGCATTGTCGGCCGAGACCATCAACGAGCGCTGGATGGTGCGCACATAGTCGTCGCCATCGGGCAGCAGGCGCTGCAGGGCCTGTTCGAGCATCGGGCCATCGGCGCCGCAGGCCGAGCAGGAGCCGACTTCCTCGTGGTCGTTGCACACCAGTACGCAGGTCTCGTCGCCTTCGGCGTTCAGCAGCGCCTGCAGGCCGGCGTAGCACGACAGCAAGTTGTCCAGGCGGGCGGCGGCGATGAAGTCGCCGTTCAGGCCGATCAACGCGGCGTCCTGGGTGTCGTAGAAGCTCAGCTCGTAATCCAGCACCACGTCGGCGTTGAGGTCATGCTCGCGGGCCAGTTGCTCGGTGAGCAGGGCACGGAAGTCGACGCGCTCGTCGCCGGCGACCTGCGCCAGGATCGGTGGCAGTTCGGTCTGCGGGTTGATCTGCCAGCCTTCGTTGGCGGTGCGGTTGAGGTGGATCGCCAGGTTGGGGATCACCGCGATCGGCAGCTTGAAATCGATCAGCTGGCTTTCCACCTTGCCGTCACGGCGGAAGGTGACCCGGCCGGCCAGCGACAGGTCGCGGTCGAACCAAGGGGCGAGCAGGGCGCCGCCATAGACTTCGACGCCCAGTTGCAGGAAGCCCTGGCGCTGCAGTTCGGGCTGCGGCTTGACCCGCAGGCATGGGCTGTCGGTGTGGGCGCCGACCATGCGGATACCGCCGATCAGCGGCGAATGCTTGCCGAGCTTGATGGCGATGATCGAGGAATCGTTACGGGTCACGTAGTAGCGGCCGCCAGGCACGGTGGCCCAGCTGTCGCGTTCGTCCAGGCGCTGGTAGCCGGCGGCCTCGAGGCGTTGCGCGAGGCTGGCGGTGGCGTGGAAGGGCGTCGGGGAGGCCTTGAGGAATTCGATCAGGCCGGCGTTCAGGGCATCGCGCATAAGTCACTCCAGACAGCAGTGGCGCGAGTTTAGCGTAAATGCTCGAAAAATTGTGTCAGCCCTATCGCGAGGCGTTGGAGCGGGCTTGCCCCGCGATCGGGCCCGAGTTTCAGAACGGCGCCGGACACTCGAATTTCAGGCGTTCGCCGGACACCGGATGGGTAAAGCTCAGCATCGAGGCATGCAGGCACAGCCGCTCATGGGCCGCCAGCGCCTCGGGGTTGGCGTACAGCCGGTCGCCGAGCAGCGGGTGGCCGATCGACATCATGTGCACGCGCAGCTGGTGCGAGCGCCCGGTGATCGGCGTCAGTTCGACCCGGCAGTGATCGCCGCAGCGCTCGACGATGCGCCAGAAGGTCAGGGCATGCTTGCCCTGCTCATGGTCGACCACGTGGCGCGGCTTGGTCGGCGGGTCGTAACGCAGGGGCAGGTCGATGCTGCCGCTGTCGAGCGCGGGCTGGCCCCAGCACAGCGCGGTATAGGCCTTTTCGGTCTCGCGGTCGTGGAACTGGCGTGACAGTTCACGATGGCTGTCGGCGTCGCGGGCGAGCAGGATGATCCCCGAGGTTTCCCAGTCCAGGCGGTGGACGATCAGGGCTTCCGGGTAGCCGTTTTCCTGCAGGCGGGTGATCAGGCAGTCCTTGTTGTCCTCGGCGCGGCCCGGCACCGACAACAGCAGGGTCGGCTTGTTGATCACCAGGACGGCGGCGTCTTCGTGAAGGATCTGGATGTTCGACAGCGGCATTGCTAGGTCTCGGTGAAATGGCGGAAAGCACTGGGGCCGCCTTGCGGCCCATCGCCGGTAAGCCGGCTCCCACAGGGTCCCGCGTTGTCTGTGGGAGCCGGCTTGCCGGCGATGGGCTGCAAAGCAGCCCCAATGATTACACCCAGCTGCGCGATCAGCGATCAGGCAGGGTGATGTTCAGTTCCAGAATCGAGCAGCTGCCCTGGTTTTCCAGTTCAATCTGTACGTCGTCGTTGCCGATGTTGACGTACTTGCGGATCACCTCCACCAGCTCCTTCTGCAAGGCAGGCAGGTAGTCCGGGGTGCTGCGCTGGCCACGCTCGTGCGCCACGATGATCTGTAGACGCTCTTTCGCTACCGACGCGCTGCTCTGTTTCTGTCTGCCACGAAAGAAGTCAAAAAGGTTCATGGTTTATTTGCCTCCAAACAGGCGCGCGAAGAATCCTTGCTTCGGCACTTCGATGAACCGCAGTGGCTTGGGCTTGCCCAGCAGGCGGTCGACGGTGTCGCTGTACGCCTGCCCTGCATCGCTCTGGTCATCGAGGATGACCGGGATGCCCTGGTTGGAGGCTTTCAGCACGGCTTGGGATTCGGGGATTACACCCAGCAGTTCGACCGAGAGGATTTCCTTGACGTCCTCGACGCCAAGCATTTCGCCTTTTTCGACGCGCTCGGGGTGGTAGCGGGTGATCAGCAGGTGTTCCTTGATCGGGTCTTCACCCTGTTCGGCGCGGCGCGACTTGCTCGACAGCAGGCCGATCATGCGATCGGAGTCACGTACCGACGAAACCTCGGGGTTGGTCACGACGATGGCTTCGTCGGCGAAGTACATCGCCAGGTGCGCACCTTTCTCGATACCGGCCGGCGAGTCGCAGACCACGAAGTCGAACTGGTCCTTGAGCTCCATCAGTACCTTTTCGACGCCTTCCTTGGTCAGGGCGTCCTTGTCGCGGGTCTGGCTGGCGGCCAGCACGAACAGGTTTTCCAGGCGCTTGTCCTTGATCAGGGCCTGCTGCAGGTTGGCTTCGCCGTTGACCACGTTGACGAAGTCGTACACCACGCGGCGTTCGCAGCCCATGATCAGGTCGAGGTTACGCAGGCCGACGTCGAAGTCGACGATGACCGTCTTATGCCCGCGCAGTGCGAGGCCGGTACCGATGGCGGCGCTGGTGGTGGTCTTGCCCACACCCCCCTTGCCGGAAGTGACGACGAGAATCTTGGCCAAGGTGTTTCACCCCTAAATAAACGGGACGTGGGTCCCTGCAAATACGAAAAACGGCAACGTGAAAAAAGTTGCGCTAAAAATGCCGGCAAGTATCCGTTAAAGACGGGTGATGTTCAACACGTCGCCGGACAGGCTGACCTGCACCCCCGAACCCCATAACGGATCGCGGCGCAGGTCTTCGCACACTTTGTACTGGCCGGCGATGGAGACCATTTCCGCAGTCATCTGCAAGCAGAAGATGCGTGCCTTGGTATTGCCCTTGATACCGGCCAGGGCGCGACCGCGCATGGCGCCGTACACATGGATGTTGCCATCGGCGAGAAGTTCCGCGCCGGGGCTGACCGAGCCGGTCACCACCAGGTCGCCGCCCTGGGCGTAGATCTGCTGGCCGCCGCGCACCGTCGAGGTGATGATCCGCGTCGGGCGCACTTCGGGTTCGGCCGGCGCAGGTGGAGGCGCTGGGACTGGCTCGGGCTTCTTCACCTCGGGTTCCGGCTCGAGCGGACGTTCGCGGGCCCCGGACGGCGGCAGCACCGGCAGGTCGATGGCGATGGCAGCGGCGATGTCCTCGATGCGGCTGGCGCGGATCGCCAGGGTGCGCAGGCCATGGTGACGGCACACGCGCATCAGCCCGGGCAGGTCGATGGCGCCTTCGTCATGGGGCAGCTTGTCCAGGGCCAGGACCAGCGGCGTGTTGCTGAAGAAGTTCGGCGCCTGCGCGACCTTCGCCGCCAGTTGGCGGTCGAGGGACTCGAGGTCGTTGCGCGCCAGTTCCAGTACGGTGATGGCAAGCATGCTGCCCTTGAGCTGGAACACGGGGGCGTTGTCGGGTGTCTGGTTGGTGCTCATGGTCTGCATAGACGGCTTGTTGCGAAAAAAGTGCCCTGACTTATAGCGATAAGACCGTTTGCCCGCAACCGATGTAGAATGCCGGGCTCATGTCTTGCCGGAAGCTTCAATGGAACGCCCGCGTTTTCGATCCTCTTTCCTTCACCCGCGATTCTGGGGGCTGTGGCTGGGCCTGGGCCTGCTTTGGCTGGTCGCCCAGCTGCCGTACCGGGCCTTGTTGGCGCTGGGGCGCGCCCTGGGCGCGGTGATGTACCGGCTGGCGGGTGAGCGCCGACGCATCGCCGCGCGCAACCTGGAACTGTGCTTCCCGGCGCTGTCCGGCGACGAACGGCAGCGCCTGCTCAAGGAAAATTTCGCTTCCACTGGCATCGCTTTCTTCGAGATGGCCATGAGCTGGTGGTGGCCGAAGGCCCGGCTGGCGCGCCTGGCTCACATCGAAGGTATCGAGCACCTGCAGGCCGCCCAGCGTGAAGGTGAAGGGGCCATCCTTATGGCCGTACACTTCACCACCCTGGAAATCGGCGCCGCTTTGTTGGGCCAGGTCCATACCATCGACGGCATGTACCGTGAACATGGCAACCCGCTGTTCGACTTCATCCAGCGCCGCGGCCGCGAGCGTCACAACGCCGACTCGCTGGCGGTGGAGCGCGACGATGTGCGCGGCATGCTCAAGCTGCTGCGCAAGGGCCGTGCGATCTGGTACGCGCCGGACCAGGACTACGGCATCAAGCAGAGTATCTTCGTGCCGTTGTTCGGTATCCCTGCGGCCACCGTTACCGCCACCACCAAGTTCGCCCGGCTGGGCAAGGCGCGGGTGATTCCATTCACCCAGAAACGCCTGGAAGATGGCAGCGGCTATCGTCTGGTGGTGCATCCGCCGCTCGAGGACTTCCCCGGTCAAACCGAGGAGGACGATTGCCTGCGCATCAACCAGTGGGTCGAGGGTGTGCTGCGCGAGTGCCCGGAGCAGTACCTTTGGGCGCATCGGCGCTTCAAATCGCGGCCTGAAGGCGAACCACGGCTGTACGACAAGAAAAAGCGTTAGGGAGCGGGCTTGCCCCGCGATAAGGCCGGTACTGGCAACCACTGACTCCAGGAAGGATGCATGACCTCAACCACCGGCCTGATCCTCTCAGGCGGCGGTGCCCGCGCCGCCTACCAGGTCGGCGTGCTGGCCGGCATCGCCGAGTTGCTGCCGCCGGGCGCCGCCAATCCTTTCCCGGTGATCGTCGGCACCTCCGCCGGTGCTATCAACGCGGTCAAGCTGGCCAGTGGCGCCACCCGCTTCGCCGAGTCGGTACAGCATCTGACGGCCTTCTGGCAGAACTTTCGCAGCCACCTGGTGTTGCGTAGCGACTGGCCAGGGGTGATCCGCCAGGCCAGTCGCTTCGTCGGCCACAGCCTGCTGGGCCTTGGCGGCCAGGTACCGGTGGCGCTGCTCGACAGCCGCCCACTGCGCGGTCTGCTGCACGAGCATCTGGACCTGGACGGCATCGCCCACTCCCTGGCGGCCAATCAGTTGCGCGCCATTGCCGTGACCGCGTTCGGTTACGAGTCCGGCCAGGCGGTGACGTTCTACCAGGGCCGCCACACCATCGAACCCTGGCTACGACATCGCCGCATCGGCATACCCACGCCGTTGACCATCGACCATCTGCTGGCCAGTTCGGCCATCCCGCTGCTGTTCGCGCCAGTACGCCTGGGTGAGGAATATTTCGGTGATGGCGCCGTGCGCCAGTCAGCGCCGATCAGCCCAGCGCTGCATCTGGGGGCCAGTCGCGTACTGGTGGTCGGCGTCAGCGGCAACCCCCAGCGACCGTCGCCCCCCTTGCCGACCCAGCGCGTGTTCAGTGGCCAGCAACCGAGCCTGGCGCAAATCGGCGGGCATATGCTCAACAGTACCTTCATCGACAGCCTCGAGGACGATATCGAGTTGCTGCAGCGGCTCAACCATCTCAGCCATCTGCTGCCGGCGCACCTGGACGCCCGGCGCCTGGGGTTGGCGTCGATCGAGGTGCTGGTGGTGGCGCCCAGCCAACCGCTGGATGAGATTGCCGCCCGTCACCGCCGCGAGCTACCGGCGGCGCTGAGGCTGTTCCTGCGCGGGCCGGGGGCGACCAAGACCAGCGGGGCAGGGGTGTTGAGCTACCTGCTGTTCGAGGCGAGCTATTGCAGCGAACTGATCGAGTTGGGGCGCAAGGATGCCTTGGCCAAGAAGCGGGAGCTGTGCCAGTTCCTGGGGATATGAGGGCCGCTGTAATAGCCTTTCCCTGGCTCGTCGTGGCGACGACCCGCCGCGAAAGGGCCGCGTAGCGGCCCATGCTTACTATTCGGCGATCTGCAACTTGCGCGACTGGGTATACACGTATCGCAGCTTCTCGTACTCGAACGGCGAGTTGGTCTGCCCGTAGCGGAAGTTGGTGGTGTAGCGCTTGTCCACCGCCCGCAGCACGGTCAGCTCCGGGTGGTCGCTGGCGGTCTCGGGTACGTTCAGGTAGTTGATCTCCTTTTCCCCCACGTAATCCACCACCAGTCCGGTGGTGTCGCGCAGGTTCGACGGCCCGAAGATCGGCAGCATCAGGTACGGTCCGTCCGGCACCCCGTAGAAGCCCAGGGTCTGGCCGAAGTCCTCGCTCTGCCGAGGCAGGCCCATCTTGGTCGCCGGGTCCCACAAGCCGCCGACCCCGATGATGGTGTTGAACATCAATCGGGCGGTGATCTGTGCCGAACGCTGAGGCTTGAGCTGTAGCACACTGTTGAAAAGGTTGGGCACATCACCCAGGTTGTTGAAGAAGTTGCTCACCCCGGTGCGCACGAAGCTGGGGGTGATGTAGCGGTAGCCGTCGACCACCGGCAGGAACACCCATTGGTCGAAGCGGTAGTTGAAGTGGTAGATGCGCCGGTTCAGCGACTCCAGCGGGTCATAGATGTTCAGCGCGGCCAGGGTCGAGCGTTCGAATTCGCGCTGGTCCAGGCCGGGATTGAATTTCAGTTCGCGCAGCGGGTCGACGAAACCGTCCGATTCCACGGTGAGGGTTTCGGTCTTGTCGGCCTCGACCACGCTGGCACGTGGCGCGACTTCCTCGGCCAGGGCGCAGCCGCTGGCGAGCAGGGCGGTGACGAGCAGCAGTCTGTTAACCACGGAAGAACTCCAGCATGGCGTCGCTGTTGACGCGGTAGTTGAGGTTGCCGCAATGGCCGCCATGGGGGTAGAGCGTCAGGCGTTCGCCGAATACCCGGCGCAGGAAGCCGATATCGCCTGGGCCGAGAATCACATCGTCGGCGTTATGCATCACGGCGATCTTCGGGTTGTCACGCAGATAGTCCTCCAAGGCGTACAGGCTCACCTGGTCGATCAGTTGCAGCAAGCTGTTGCCGTCGGTGCGCGCGCGCCACATCGGGATCACCTGCTCGGTCAGGTAGCAGTCGAAGTCGCACTGCAGGGCCCGTTTGAAGAAGGGTTCCAGGCTGCTGCCCTCGGTGATCGGGAATTTAGGCGGAATGATCAGCCCGCGACGGTTGATCAGGTCGGAGGTAAAGGCGATGTCGGCGGCCGAGAAGCGGAACGAGGTGCCGATGAGCATGGCCATCTGCTCGTTGGACAGGTGCTCCCGCGACTTCTGGAAGTCGTAGAGCAACGCATCATTGAGGTCGATATAGCCCTTGTCCTGGAAGTAGCGGGTGAGCTTTTCCAGCATCAGTTCATAGAAAGTGGTGCTGCGGTCGATGCCCTTGACCCGGGTCTGCACCAGCTTGTCCAGGTTGGTGATCGAGGTGTAAAGGTTGACCGGCGGGTTGAGCAGCAGCACACGCTTGAACTTGAAGCTTTGGCGGGTTTCGTCGAGCTTGCTGACGAACGCCGCGTCCAATGCACCCAGGCTGTAGCCGGTCAGGTAATACTCGCTGACCGGCAGGCGTGCCTGCTGGGCGCGCACCGCCTGCATGACCCGGTACAAGTCCTTGGCATCTTCGCTCGACACCCCAGGGGTAGCGAAGCGCGAGGCGGCGCTCATGAAGTCCCAACTGGTGGGCGAGGACAGCTGCACCACATGGTAGCCGGCCTGGTAGAACAGCTTCTTCAGGTATTCGTTGATGCTGCTGGAGTAGGGCGCGCCGGTGCCGGCGATCAGGAAGATCAGCGGCGCTTCGTGATCTTGCCTGGCCAGGCGGTAGCGCAGCTTCTTCACTGACCAGAAGTTGTCGGGCAGGGTGAACTCGCGTTCCGGGCGCAGGGTGAGGCTGTAGTCGGCCTGGTCGATGTCATCGTCGCTGGGCAGCGTCGGGCGCTTTTCCGGCGGCGTGGTGGCGATGGTCGCCTCGAACGGGTTGGTCAACGGGTAACCGTAGCTCGCGGCATCGACATCCCGCGCCGAGGCGGCCGCAGCCATGAGCAGGCCGCCGAGCAGGGCGGCGAGGCGCAAAGATCGAAGCATGTAGTCCCCCAAGGAAAACGCAAGGTCGTGCATTACGCAGGCTAGGACCACTGCAGACTGTACAAAGTTGCCCGTCGCCCTGTCGTTCGTCGCACCAGATGTTGCCGCGCCAGCCAACGTTTGTCTTGTGCAACATAGCTGCTAGGCCATGATTTTGCCTTTCAGCACTGCGCTGGGGGATCATGCAGCGTTTCCATTACCGCTGTTGGAGAACCGGATGTCTCGTACGTGGCCACTCTATGTCCTGCTGGCGTGCCTGGGCCTGTGGCTGGCGGCCAGCTATGGCGTGCGTTATGGGTTGATGGAGGATGCCCGGTGGGTCGGGTTGTGCAGTGCGTCAGGGGATACCTGGCAATGCCAGGCGCGATCATTGCTCGGGTTGGCAATCCACTTTCAGGTAATGGCCTGGGCGGCACTGGGCCTGGCGTTGGTCTGCCAGTTGTGGCCGGGGCGGGGCGGCTGGTGGCTGGCGGTGCTGGCGTTGGTGTTTGGGGGGCCGGCACTGGTGCTGTATACCGCGAGCATCGCGGTGTTTGCGTTGGTGCTGGCGGGGTTGCGGCTGGTGCGGTAAATGCGCGGCCGCTGGGCGGCCCTCGCCGGTAAGCCGGCTCCCACAAGGTCTGACACGCTTATCTTTGGGAGCCGGCTTGCCGGCGAATCGAGGACGAAGTCCTCGCGCTGGGTTTCACGCCGGGCGCAACCTCAGGCTGCGCCACAACGCCCCGACCATCAATACGCTGACCACCGCCCACCCCCACGCCTGCGGGTTCTGCAGCCCTTCGCGGAACAACTGTGGCGCCACCCCGGCACCCACGATGAAGGCGAGCAGGGCCACCTCGGCTCGCCGCGCCGGGACTGGTCGCAACAGATAGACCAGCGACGGCAGCAGCAACGCAGCGCTGGGAAAGCTGCGATAGCGGGGGTCGAATACCATCGCCAGCATGCTCACCGCCCCCGCGAACCCTGCCGCCAGCAACCATAAGCCTGCGTGCGCCTCGAGCCAGGCGAACAGCCGCTGGCGCCAGCCATCACGCCGGGCCAGCGCCAGTGCGCCGTGGGCCAGCACCAGCAGGTTCAGCCCGGCCAGGGCGAATGCCCATAACCACTCGCCGGCAAAGCGGGCATTGGTGCGAACCAGCTCCCCCCACAACCCCAGGCAGCCGGCGCCCAGGGCCACGAGCAACGGTAGCAGCAAGGTGGCGCGCTGGTCGGCTGGACGCCCGGCCAGGGCAAGGACCGCCAGCATCACGGCCACGCTGGCCAGCAACCAGTGTGGCCACAGTGCCAGGTTGCTCACCGGCCCTTCGAGCACGCCCTTGTCCTGGCGGTCGGCGTCGTACAGCCCCCAGTAGCCGCCCACGGCGCCTTCGCTGGCGCGCTTCCACGGCTGGTCGAAGGCTTCGATCAGGTTGTAGCGCCAGCCGTTGGCTTCGGCCAGGGCGACGAAGCCGCGGATGAAGCGGGCCTCGTTGACCCGGCTCGGCTCGGCGGTTTCGCGCTGGCGGCCCTCGCTGGGCCAGCCGGTTTCACCGATCAGGATGTCCTTGGGCGCAAAGCGGTTGCCGAATACCTGGCGCACCTCGGCGACATGGGCCAGCGCCGCATCGATGCCGCGGGGCTCGTCCTCCCAGTAGGGCAGCAGGTGGATGGTCAGGAAATCCACCGCCGGTGCGATCTGGGGATGCTGCAGCCAGAACTCCCAGACATCGGCATAGGTCACTGGCACGCTGACCTGGCTTTTGACCTTGGCGATCAGGCCGGCCAGGCGCTCGCCGGTGATTTCCTTGCGTAGCAGCGCCTCGTTGCCGACGATCACCGCGCTGACCACGTCGGGGTTGGCGTTGGCCGCGGCGATCAGCAACTCTACTTCCTTGTCGGTGTCCAGCGGGTTGGCGTTGACCCAGGCGCCGAGCATCACTTTCAGCCCGTGCTTGCGCGCCAGCGCCGGGATCGCCTCGAGGCCGGTCATCGAGTAGGTACGGATGCACTGGAAACGCTCGCTGAGCAACGCCAGGTCGGCATCCATGCGCGCCGGGCGCAGGCGGAACGGCTGGTCGAAGGGCGACTGGTCCTTGTCGAAGGGGGTGTACGAGGCGCACTGCAGCTTGTGCGTCGGGCTGGCGGCATCGGGCAGGTGCACCGGCCTGCCGAGCCCATACCAGAGGGCGGCGAGACAGAGGAAGGCGAGCAGGCTGGCGAGCAGGTAGAGCGTGCGCAACATCGGGCGGTCCATCGTCGTATTCGGGAACTGGGGCCGCTGCGCAGCCCCGAGGACCCGTGATAGTAGCCCGGCGCCAAGCGTTTGGCATGCAAGGATCGCGCAGGCTGCCCTGACTGGGTGACGCTAATGGCACAGTGCTGTCGCTGATCGCTCGCTGAACGTCGCTGCCAGAGCAGGTCGCAGGCGCAGGCAGGTCGATGATGCAATCTCCAAGACCTGACGAGGGATGCTTTGATGGCGACTATTACAAGAATGCGACGTTTCCTGGGCGTGGGTACCGCCCTGGTTTTGGCCATGAGTACTGCGCAGGCAATGGCCAAGGAAGTCAGCATCGGTTACGTGGATGGCTGGTCCGACAGCGTCGCCACCACCAACGTGGCCGCCGAAGTGATCAGGCAGAAACTCGGCTATGACGTGAAGCTGCAGGCCGTTGCCACCGGCATCATGTGGCAGGGCGTGGCCACCGGCAAGCTCGATGCCATGCTCTCGGCCTGGCTGCCGGTGACCCACGGCGAGTACTGGACCAAGAACAAGGACAACGTGGTCGATTACGGCCCCAACTTCAAGGACGCCAAGATCGGCCTGATCGTCCCTGAGTGCGTCAAGGCCAACAGTATCGAAGATCTCAAGACCGATCAGAGCTTCAAGCAGAAGATCGTCGGGATCGATGCCGGCTCCGGAGTCATGCTCAAGACCGATCAGGCCATCAAGGACTACGGCTTGACCGGGTACAAGCTGACCGCCAGCTCCGGCGCGGCGATGACCGCGGAGCTGGGCCGCTCCTACGCTAAACAACAATCCATCGCCGTGACCGGCTGGGTACCGCATTGGATGTTCGCCAAATGGAAGCTGAAGTTCCTCGAGGATCCAAAAGGCGTGTATGGCGCCGCTGAGACGGTCAACAGCATCGGCAGCAAGGAATTGGCGAGCAAGGCTCCGGAAGTTGCCGAGTTCCTCAAGAAGTTCCAGTGGCAGTCCAAGGATGAGATCGGTGAGGTGATGCTGGCGATCCAGGAAGGCGCCAAGCCCGAGGCGGCAGCCAAGGACTGGGTGGCCAAGCATCCGGAGCGGGTCAAGGAGTGGACCGGCAAGTAAGCGCTGGAAGAATCGCGGGCAAGCCCGATCCCACAGACATCGTGGGGGCGGGCTTGCCCGCGATGCGTTTGCGGTTGTTGCAAATTTTGCAAAACACCGTTGCATCTAAGACTAAGGTCGTCTGGTTGGCGTCCATCGGCAGAATAAAGTGGAGTCGGGTTCTCCCTAATCTGTGCTGCTAGGACAAAAACAATGAACGACAGCATTTACCAATCGATACAGAACAGTCCGCGCTTCAAGGAACTGGTCACCAAGCGCGAGCGTTTCGCCTGGATCCTCTCGGCGATCATGCTCGGTCTCTATTGCGCCTTCATCCTCCTCATCGCTTATGGCCCGCATGTGCTGGGCGCCAAGCTCAGCGCCGGCTCGTCGATCACCTGGGGCATCCCCCTCGGTGTCGGGCTGATCCTCTCGGCATTCGTGCTCACCGCGCTCTATGTGCGCCGCGCCAACGGTGAATTCGACGAGTTGAACAAGGCGATCCTCGAGGAGGCCAAGCAATGATCCGACACGCCAAAACCCTGGCCGTCCTGGCCTGCGGTGCCTTCGCACCCGCCGTGTGGGCCGCCGATGCCTTGACCGGTGAGGTGCAGAAACAACCGCTGAACGTCGCTGCCATCGCCATGTTCGTGGCCTTCGTCGCTTTCACCCTGGGTATTACCTACTGGGCCTCCAAGCGCAACAAGTCCGCGGCGGACTATTATGCCGCCGGCGGCAAGATCACCGGTTTCCAGAACGGCTTGGCAATCGCCGGTGACTACATGTCGGCAGCCTCGTTCCTGGGTATTTCCGCCCTGGTGTTCACCTCGGGCTACGATGGCCTGATCTACTCCATTGGCTTCCTGGTCGGCTGGCCGATCATCCTCTTCCTGATTGCCGAACGCCTGCGCAACCTGGGCAAGTACACCTTCGCCGATGTTGCCTCGTATCGTCTCGGTCAAAAGGAAATCCGCACCCTGTCGGCTTCCGGTTCGCTGGTGGTGGTGGCGTTCTACCTGATCGCGCAGATGGTCGGTGCCGGCAAGCTGATCGAGTTGCTGTTTGGCCTGGACTACCATGTTGCAGTGATCCTGGTCGGTATCCTGATGTGCCTGTATGTGCTGTTCGGCGGCATGCTGGCCACCACCTGGGTGCAGATCATCAAGGCGGTGCTGTTGTTGTCCGGCGCCAGCTTCATGGCATTGATGGTGATGAAGCACGTCGGCTTCGACTTCAACACCCTGTTCTCCGAAGCGATCAAGGTACACGCCAAGGGCGAGGCGATCATGAGCCCGGGTGGTCTGGTCAAGGACCCGATCTCGGCCTTCTCGCTGGGCCTGGCGCTGATGTTCGGCACCGCCGGCCTGCCGCACATCCTGATGCGCTTCTTCACCGTCAGTGACGCCAAGGAAGCCCGCAAGAGCGTGCTCTACGCCACTGGTTTCATCGGTTACTTCTACATCCTGACCTTCATCATCGGCTTCGGCGCGATCCTGCTGGTCAGCACCAACCCCGACTTCAAGGATGCCGCCGGCGCCCTGATCGGCGGCAACAACATGGCAGCGGTACACCTGGCCGACGCGGTAGGTGGCAGCGTGTTCCTCGGCTTCATCTCGGCAGTGGCCTTCGCCACCATCCTCGCGGTGGTCGCGGGCCTGACCCTGGCTGGTGCCTCGGCGGTGTCCCATGACCTGTACGCCAGCGTCTGGCGCAAGGGCAAGGCCAACGACAAGGACGAGATCCGCGTGTCGAAGATCACCACCGTCGCCCTGGGCGTGCTGGCGATCGGCTTAGGCATCCTCTTCGAGAAGCAGAACATCGCCTTCATGGTCGGCCTGGCCTTCTCCATCGCCGCCAGCTGCAACTTCCCGGTGCTGTTGCTTTCGATGTACTGGAAGAAACTGACCACCCGCGGCGCCATGATCGGCGGCTGGATGGGCCTGGTCAGCGCGGTGGGCCTGATGATCCTCGGCCCGACCATCTGGGTGCAGATCCTCGGTCATGAGAAAGCCATCTATCCCTACGAGTACCCGGCGCTGTTCTCCATGATCATCGCCTTCGCCGGTATCTGGTTCTTCTCGGTCACCGACAAGTCCAAGGCAGCCGAGAACGAACGTGCACTGTTCTTCCCGCAGTTCGTCCGTTCGCAGACCGGCCTGGGGGCCAGTGGCGCAGTCTCCCACTGATACCTCGCGCGGAACACACAATGCCCCGGCCAATGCCGGGGCATTGTGCTTCCAGGCTTGTGACATGACTTGCCGCTAGGAAATTTCTTAGGCTCGCTCGGAACGGTCTTAGTCATCGTCGTGACGTATTCACCAATACTTCTCCTCACCCGCTGGCCATGCGCCGGCAGGCATTGACCACTTCAAGGAGATCAGATTCGTGAAACGTACGTTACTCGCCCTTCCCCTGGCCATGTTCTTCGCGGGCTCCGCTTTTGCGGTGGACCCGATCGAGAAGCAGGTCCAGGTGACTGCCCAGGTGCCGACCGACGCTTTCTTCGTCGAACCGGTGGGCGGCAACTGGATGAACGACCCGCAGGAAATGGCCTGGAACTCGTATCAGGCCAAGCTCGATCCGATCCGCAAGGAATTGCAGGTCAAGAGCACTGTGGGCCCGATCACCGCCTATCTGGTTTCGCCGGCGGTCATCGCCAGTGGCACCGAAAACATCGGCCTCGACGTCAAGGTCGGCGACACCGTGTTGCAGACCACCCCTGCCGAAGTCGTCAGCGCCACCCAGGCGGCACCGGGCGCGATCATTGGCTTCGAGGTGGCGGCCCAGCCTGCGCCAGCTAGTGGTTATGTGCCGGGCAACTACCAGGGCCTGGTGAGCATGATCTTCGAAACCGCCGCACCCTGAGTCCTCTCTCTTTGTTCATCCGTTGTTCCCCCTGACCCTCGGCTCCCGCCGAGGGGCGGGTGGGTATTGCCTGCAAGCGACGCCTCATGACCAATCATTCCACCCTGGCGGCCATGGGCCGCTGGTTGCTGTTGCCGGCCTGGCTGGCCGTCCATTCGCCCGCCAGCCAGGCCGCCGGCAATGCACTTGGTGCCCTCGATGGCCTGCCGCGCGAGTTCGAAGCACATTTTTTTGATGTGCCGCTGGCAGTCCGGGTCGACCTCGATGGGCGCTACCTCGGTGATGCCATGGTGGTGCTCAGTCGCGATCAGCGCGTGCAACTGCTGGAGTTCACCGATACCCTCGACAGCCGTGAACCGGAAAGCCTGCGCCGCCGCTGGCGCGAGCGCCTGATTGACGGCCGTCCGTTGGGGGACTGTCGCGCCGATTGCCCCGACGGCCTGCGCGCGGTGCACTACAGCCTGGTGAACTCGCAGCTGTCGCTATTGACCGACCAGGCCGAGATCTCCGATGTCAGTGAACGTTTTCATCGTCAGCCGGAGCAGGGCAGCTATGGGCTGCTGCTGCGCAACCAGCTCAACCTGGTCAATGACGGCCATGCCACCAGTGGTCGTTATGCCTTACAGGGCCAGGGCAGCGTGGGCAACTGGACCACCTTGGCCGACGGCCAGCTCGACCGGGGCAGCGACAGCCGCCAGGGCACGCGCCATCGGGTCGACCAGTTGTATGCCGAGCGCCTGGTGGAAAACCAGTTCTATCGGCTGGGGTACTTCACTCCCAGCGCCCAGGGTTTGACCCGCCAGCCGCGGTTGATGGGCTCCAGGGCTGACACCACCCTTGGCCTGATGCTTGGCAGCAGCGACAGCCTGGCTATCGACACTGGCGCACCCAGTGCCACGCCGATCTACGTGACCCCCAATCGTCCAGCCGTCGCCGAGGTCTATCGCAATGGCGTGCTGATCAACAGTCAACCGGTGCAGCCTGGTTTGCAGGCCCTCGACACCAAAGTGCTACCCGGAGGCATCTACGAAGTCGAGGTGCGCCTGGTCGAAGACGGCCAGGAAACCTCGCGCAGTCAGGAATTCATCTACAAACCCAGCAACTGGCGCAGCACCGACGCGCCCTGGCGCTACAACCTGTACCTGGGGCGCCAGAGCACGTTGTTGAGCAACTGGGAGCGGGGCAACGACGACAGCCTCGCCGCTGGCGTGCTGGCCAACTACATGCTGCATCCGCGGGCGATCCTGGGCTTGTCGGCGCAGCGCGTCGATGACGCCCTGCAGTATGGCACCTCGCTGGACTGGGACATGCGGGAGCGGTTCAAGCTTTACGCCAACCTGTTCCAGACGCAAGGCCAGGGCAACGGCTACGACTTCCAGCTGATCCATGCCTATGACAGTGGCTCGTTTGTTGCCAGCCACAGTCGAACCTGGCTGGCGCGCCCTGAATGGCGTCGCCTCGATGATGGAGCGTCGCGGCCATTCCAGGCACGCCAGACGCAGTCGTCCCTGTCGCTGAGCCATCGCCTCGATCCGCGCAATACCGTGAGCATGCGGCTGTCGCAGGCTGAAGGCGCCAATGCCGGCACCGGTCTCGACCTGGGGTGGTCGTACTATGGCCGGCTGCTGGGCTCCGATGCCAACTGGCGGTTGTCGCTGTTCGATCGTCCAGGAACGGCAGCCACCGGCGAGTCTCGCAGCCGCGGCGTCAACTTGAGCCTGAGCATGAGTCTGGGTGGCGGCAGTGGTCGGCGTGTGTCCGCCAGTGTCGGCAGCCGCACCTCGCGCGACGGTGGTCGCGACCTCAACGCCTCGCTGGCCTACCAGCAAGATGTCGATATCGGCCCACTGCGCAGCGTCGGCGCTACGCTCACTGCGGACCGCTACGGCGCAGGGCTTGGCGGCGACACCCAGTTCGAGAACCAGGTCGTGCACGGCGACGCCTATGTCCAGCGTTCGTCCTACAGCGGCGACTTCAACGGTGGCCTCAATCTGCAGAGCATGTTGGCCGTGGGAGCTGGCAAGGCGGCCATGAGTGGTCAGTACCTGCCGCACCAGGCCGGGCTGATCGTAGATGTCGAGACCGATATCGACGGGTTGAAGCTGCGCGCCGACGACCGCCATGGCGGTTCCGCCAACCTGCGGCCTGGGCGCAACGTGATCCCGGTTGCAGCCTACAAGGCCGGGCATGTGCAGTTCGACTTCGAGGGCAGCGCGGGCACCGCAGCCGTCATCCAACCCGCGAGCCTGGACTATCACCTCAACCGTGGCGGCATCGAATACCGTCAACTGCGGGTGTTGCGTACCGTTACCGTGTTGGGGCGCCTGTTTGACGAGCATGGCAAGCCGATGCGCGGCGCCCAGGTGATCAATCACGCCAGCCGCAGTGTTACCGAAACCGATGGCTTCTTTGCGGTCGAGATGAGCGAGTCGACCCCTAGCCTGGAGGTTCGCCAACAAGGGCGAGCGGTGTGTCTGCTCAGCCTGGACATCAACACCCTCGAGCGCGAGGACGATGTGCTGCTGGCTGGCGATCAACGTTGCGTGCCTGGGGTGGCGCAGGTCGAAGCAGCGGTTGCACGCAATGGGCAGGGTTAAGCCGTTCAGTAAGACGCATCTCAGGTGATAGCCCTGCACAGAGCAAAGGCCTACTGCCGTTTGGGACGTTTCAGGTTGCCATGCGGGAAGGATCCCGCTGGTTCGGCCATGGCCACGGAGCCACTCCCCATCAATACTTTCCCGTCAATGACGCACGGAGTTCGCATCATGAATATTTTCCTCCTGCTGGCCTCGACACTGCTGACGCTGCCCCTGGTCGCCAGTGCCGCCCCCGAGCTCAATGTCGGCGCGCTTTACGACTACATTGACGGTGACAAGAGCACCTTGCTCAAGCGGGTACGCAACAGCGGCGACACCACTGCGTTCGTCAAGGTCAGCGTCGCCGAACTGGTGTATGACGCAACTGGCGTTGCCCGTGAAATTGTCACTGATGGGCTGCCACTGGAGCAGCGCGGCTTGGTCGCCAGCCCGGCGCGGCTGATCGTACCCGCCCAAGGCATGCAAGCGGTACGCCTGCTTTACCGTGGCTCACGGGAGCAGGAGCGCTATTTCCGTCTGCGCTTCGTGCCGGTGCTACCGGAGCAGGGCGATGGTTTCATGGTGGATGAGCAGGAGGCTGAAAAGTACCGTGACAGCCTCAAGGCTGGGGTCAATCTGCTGGCCGGATATGGCTCGCTGTTGTTCGTCCGGCCTGCCGAGACACGTTATCAGACCCACGTAGGGCGCGCAGGCGGGCAACTGACGGTCGTGAACCAGGGTAATGCCACGGTCGTGCTCGATCATTTTCGCCTGTGCCAAGCCGCAGGGCAGAAATGTGGGCCCGCCACCAAACACCACATCCTGCCGGGTCGCACCCGACAGTTCGATGGGCAGGTCGGCAAGGTGCATCAGCTCGAGTTAATCGAGGGCGGTAATGCCAAGGCAATGGTGGTGGAGGGATGATCGTGCGTTTTTCTTCCACCAGACAGCGAGGGTGGGCGCGCTGGGGCTGGGCGATTGTACTGTGCGGGGTCATGCCAGTGGCCAGCGCATTGGAAGTGACTATCAGCGCACAGTATCGGGGTGGCGGATCAGGTCGCTTCGAAAACACAACCCCACCGGGTGGGGTGTGCAGGTACTGGCCTGCCACGTGCGGAGGGGTCACGACGGTCGACTTGCCGATTACCTTCACGAAAAAAGCGGTACAGGAGGCGGCGGATCCGCGCGACGAGTTCTTCCTGCAGCTTCCCGGGCGGCGTGAGGTGGATGTCTACCACGATGAAACCGGTGAGCCGCGACGAATGAGCTTCGAGTGGACGTTGTTCAGCGTGGTTGCCAAGAGCGCAAGACTCGATCGCAATCCAACCTATAGCCGGATACTCGGAGGATGTGTTTCCGGTGGTGGAGCGTCCGGCGGTTGGGGGGATGGCAGGGCTCGGGTGCTTTGGCGTCTCAGTGATTCGCTGACGCCTGGAGCTTGCTGGTCGCGTAGCACCTATGCCCCCGCAGGCACTGTGATGCAGGCTGACGTGGAAGAACTCAGTGTGGGTTTCAACCTGAACATACCGCCACCGTACCGGCTCAAGGCCGGCAAGTACCGGGGCTTCACCACCTTTCGCATCGGACCGGGCGGTGATTTCGACTTTGGTAACGATGTCAGCAACCTGAGTGGTGACAGCCTCACCGTCAATTTCGAACTCGATGTGCAGCACGCCTTCATGTTCGAGTTTCCACCCGGCTCTGATCGCGCTGTGCTGGAGCCCAGGAACGGCTGGCAGGCCTGGTTGGCAGGTGGCAAGGCGCCGCAGCGCATCTATCGCGACCTGCCGTTCAGGGTGTGGTCCACCGGCCCGTTCAAGGTCTACAAGCTTTGCCAGCACGACATGGGCGCGCATTGCGCGATCAGCAGTGACGAAGGGGAACAGGTGGCCGTGGAGGTCGCCATGAGTCTGCCTGCGGGTATCCAGCACCGGGGCCAGGCGGTGGAACGCCTGCAGTTGCCTACTGGCCGCTTCGCGGCGCTTCAGTTCGAGGCCGCTATGCCAACGCTGAACCGACCAGGCCAGTTGCATTTCGAGGTGGGACGCAATGATGTACAAGCGATGCTCAAGCACCCTGGCAGTAATTATGCCGGCCAGGTCACCGTTGTCTTCGACGCCGAGCTTTAAGCGGCTGACGTAGCGCGCGAGGTAAACGCTATGCACAGAGCCCTTGTGGTCGACGACCACCCTTTCATCCGCAGCACTGTCTGTATGCTGCTGCGCCAGCAACGCCTGGAGATCATCGGCCAGGCCGACAATGGCATCGACGCGGTGCGCCTGGCCCGTGAGCAGACACCGGACCTGGTGATTCTCGATATCGCCATGCCCGGCCTGGACGGGCTGGAAGTAATCGCCCGGATCAAGGCCCTGGGGACGCTCACCCGTATAGTGGTGCTGACCTCGCAACTGGCCGAGTCCTACTCGTTGCGCTGCATGCAAGCTGGGGCCGTTGGGTATGTGTCCAAAACCGATGATCTCGATGAACTCGGCAAAGCGGTACGCGCAGTTCTGTCAGGCTACAGCTACTTTCCCGAAGTGGCGCTCAGCTCGGTCAACCGCCGCGACCTGCAGGCAACCGAGGCACAGTGCATCGCCAGTTTGACCGATCGCGAGTTGATGGTCCTCCAGCACCTGGCGCGAGGCTATAGCAACAAGGCCATCGGCGAGGCGATGTTGCTGAGCAACAAGACCATCAGCACCTACAAGATTCGCCTGCTGGAAAAGCTGCGACTCAGCTCGTTGATCGACCTGGCGGATTTCGCCCGTCGCAACGCGCTCATCTGAGCGCTGTCCCCGTGTTCCTGCGTGCCTTGCTGATAGGGATACTGGGGGGGCTGAGCTACCTGCCAACTTGCGGGGCCGTGCAATTGCATGCACGTCCCGCCCCACAGACGCCGCCGCCGGCCCTGGATAACGAGGAACTGCGTTGGCTGTGGGAGCACCGCGAGTTGCGCCTGGGCGTGATCGCCCGTGACAATCCACCGTTCGACATGCTTACCACAGGGCAGGCCTACGAGGGCATCACCGCCGACTACGTCGGGCTGCTGGCGAGCCAACTGCGCCTCGAAGTGCAGTTGCAGGTGTTTGCATCGTTCGCCGAGGCGGCAGCTGCCCTGCGCCAAGGCAGTATCGACCTGCTCGGGTCCGTCAGCCCACAGCAGGCGCTTGAGGCAGGTTTGCATCTGTCTGCGCCCTATGCTCAGGATCGCCCCTTGCTGGTCGCCCCGCAGCAGCATGCGCGGGAACGAGTCAGCAGGGGCGCCAGCTTCAGGTTGGCGCTGGTCGACGGATACCGCCCGCGTGAACAGGTTCAGGCGTTGTACCCCTTGGCCGAAATCCAGCTTCATCCCTCGCCGTTCAGTGCCTTGGCGGCCCTCGCCTTGGGTGACGCCGACCTTTATCTGGGCAGCACGCTGGGGAGCCGTTATCTCCTGGGCCGCAACCAATGGAACGGTGCCGAGGAAATTGGCCATGCGGCCCTGGCCCGCCAGGCTGTCGGTTTTGCCATGGCCCGGGACAACAAGGCGTTGATCGGCCTGGTGGATCGGGTACTGGACGGCCTTGGTGATCAGCATGCGGATATTCACGAGCGTTGGCACGCCCGACCTGCTGCCGTGCACAGGTCGCCAGGCATCCCGCTGAGCGATGCCGAGCGGCACTGGCTAGCCGAAAACCCACGCATCAAGGTCCTGGTGAATGAACAGGCGATGCCGCTGAGCTATCGCGATGGTAAAGGGCAACTGCAAGGGCTGAGCCTCGATCTGTTGCAATTGCTTGGTCGGCGAACGGGCTTGGAGTTTCAGGTCGAGGCAGGTGGTACTACGGCACAGATGGTCGAGCAGGTGCGTATGGGAAAGGCACAACTGATTGCCGGCCTGCCCTACAGCCCGGCGCGTGGAGAGCGCCTGGGATTCAGTCGAGGCTATCTGAGCTCTGCGTATGTACTGGTGATGCAGGGGCACGCCGACCGGCCAGCTGAGCTGGCCCAGCTGAACGGGCGGCGGCTGGCACTGGAGGAGGGCAGCTTGGCGCAGGTGTTGCTGGCCCAGGCGTATCCGAGGGTCGTGCAGTCACCGGTCAGTGGCGCATTGGAGGCGGTACACGCGGTGGCCGCCGGGAGGGTCGCGGCAGCCGTTTTGCCCCTCGACCAGGCCCGCTTGCTGGTCGCGCGCTGGTACCCGGGGCGGCTGCGGATCAGCAGTCTGGCCTTGCCTGCGGCGCATTTCGCGTTCGCCAGCAGCCCGGGGACGGTTCATCTCCAGAGCATCCTTGACAAGGCAATGCTCGACCTTGCCCCACGCGAAATCGATGCGTTGGTCCGGCGCTGGCGCAGTCCGCTGATCGTTGCCGCCAGTGCCTGGCAGCGGTACCGGCCTCACCTGCTGCTGGGATTTCTCGGCGCTTTTGTCGCATTGGTGGTGGCGCTGCTGTGGATCCGCTACCTACGCCGTCTGCAGGTGCAGCTGCGGCGGGCCAAGCAAGGGGCCGAGGCAGCAAGCCACGCCAAGACGCATTTTCTGGCAGCCATGAGCCATGAAATCCGTACGCCGTTGCATGCCCTTCTGGGCATGCTGGAGCTTGCCCAGCGCAAGGCGGGCCAGGGCGTGCTCGATCACTTGGCCATCGAGGTGGCCGCTGACGCTGCCCGGGGACTCCAGGAGCTGATCGGCGATATCCTCGATGTAACCCGTATCGAGGCGGGCGAGTTGCAGTTGACGCCGGCAGTGGCATGCCTGCGCCAACAGGTGTCGCAGGTTATCCAGTGGTTCGACCACCAGGCCCGTGGCAAGGGATTGCGGCTCGATCTGACTGTTGAGGGAGAAGTTGACCGCCCGGTGCTGCTTGACCCGGTGCGCTTTCGGCAGGTGTTGGCGAACCTGTTGAGTAATGCGATCAAGTTCACCCCGCAGGGGCGGGTACAGGTGAGTGTCTGTGCTCAGTCCCGCAGCGATCGCCTGGTGGTACGCCTGATCGTCGAGGACACCGGTATCGGCATTGCCAAGGCCGAATTGGCCGAGCTGGGCCAGCCCTTTCGCCAGGCCAGCAACCAGTCCCAGTCCCCGCGCTGCAGTACCGGGCTTGGCTTGGGCATCTGCCGCAGCTTGTGCCAGATGATGGGCGGTGACTTGCAGTTGAACAGCGAGCTGGGCAGGGGCACCCAGGCGCAAATTCACCTGGAGCTGCCAATTCCCCCACTGGATCCGTCAGCGACCGTGGTTGAGCCATGCAGTGATGCCCCTTCGGATGCTGTACCGCTGCGCGTGCTGGTGGTGGACGACTATCCGGCGAATCGATTGCTGTTGGCTCAGCAACTCGACTACCTAGGGCATCAGGCGCGGGTTGCCGAAGATGGAGCGCAGGCTCTACGGCTGTGGTTGAACGAGCACTTCGATGTCGTCATCAGCGATTGCAGCATGCCGCGGCTCGACGGTTATGGTTTGGCCAAGGCGATTCGTCTGCATGAGCGACGCAAGGGCCGGACAGCGTGTCGGTTGGTCGGGCTCACCGCCAGCGCGTTGGCGGACGAACGACGGCGATGCCGTGCGGCAGGCATGGATGATTGCCTATTCAAACCCCTAGGCTTGCAGGCGCTGATTGGCGCCCTGGGCGGTAGTGTTGCGCAGCAGGGCAAGCGTCTGGGGGCTCAGTGCGCGGACAAGGCGGTGTTCGATTTCGAGCATTTGCGACAGTTGGCGGACAATGATCAGGGCGCGCTGGAGGCGGTGCTCGCCGACCTGCGTCGCAGCAACCGTGATGATCTCGCCCGCCTGGCAGATTCAGCCGAGGACCCAATGGCTCTGGCGGTCTTGGCGCACCGGGTCAAGGGCGGCGCACGCATCTTGCGCGCGGTTGACCTTATCAACGCCTGCGAGCGGCTCGAAGGCAGTTGTGCCCGCGAGCCCTTGGATCTTGAACGACTGCGCCGAGATGCTCAGGCCTTGCATGCGGTGATGCAAGACCTGGAGCGCTATCTGGCCAGTTTCACTCAGGACTCAGGGATGAGTCTCATGCCAGACCGGGTTCATATCCTGCCAAGCAACAAGAGGATCAACAGGACCACCAGTACCACCCCGATAATGCCGGACGGGCCGTAACCCCAAGCGCGGGAGTGAGGGAAAACCGGTAAGCCGCCGATCAGCAGCAGGATCAGGATGATGATGAGTATCGTGGTCATGGCGAAGTCCTTGCGTTATGGAAGGGCTGGGGCATAGCGGTAGCCGCTTAATGTTTCCGACCGGTGCCCTTGGATAAAAATTCAATCCACCTGCCTGGCGATTTAATGGCCTGCCGCCCGATGGCGCCGTATTCAGCAGTTTGATGCCGTACCGGCAGCCGTGGAGTTGTGGCTAGACTCCAGCCATTCCCACTGTTCAAGGCGCTGCACCATGCACAACCGAATGATGATCACTGGCGCCGGCTCCGGCCTTGGCCGCGAGATTGCCCTGCGCTGGGCCCGGGAGGGCTGGCATTTGGCCCTGGCAGACGTCAATGAGGCGGGGCTGCGCGAGACCCTGGCCTTGGTGCGCCAGGCGGGTGGCGACGGCTTCACCCAACGCTGCGACGTGCGCGATTACAGCCAGCTTACCGCCCTGGCCCAGGCTTGCGAGGAGAAGTTCGGTGGGGTCGATGTGATCGTCAACAATGCCGGAGTGGCCTCTGGTGGCTTTTTCGCCGAGCTGTCCCTGGAGGACTGGGACTGGCAGATCGCGGTCAACCTGATGGGCGTGGTCAAGGGCTGCAAGGCGTTCCTGCCACAGCTCGAGCGCAGCCGCGGGCGAATCATCAACATTGCCTCGATGGCGGCGCTGATGCAGGGGCCGGGCATGAGCAACTACAACGTGGCCAAGGCCGGCGTATTGGCGCTCTCTGAGAGCCTGCTGGTGGAGCTGCGTCAGGTGGAGGTAGCGGTGCATGTGGTGTGCCCGTCTTTCTTCCAGACCAACTTGCTCGATTCGTTCCGTGGGCCAGATCCGGCGATGAAGGCGCAAGTGGGCAGGCTATTGGAAGGCTCGCCGATCAATGCGGCCGATATCGCCGAGTACATCCATGCTCGGGTGGCTGCTGGAGAGTTTCTGATCCTTCCCCATGAAGCCGGGCGACAGGCCTGGAAACTCAAGTGTCAGGCGCCTCAGCGGCTATACGATGACATGGCGGACATGGCGGTCAAGATGCGGGCAAAGTCGCGTAAAGCTAACTAATCAGAGAGTTTCTGTAGGTTTTCTTTACCTTCACAAGTAGGAAATGTCTATTTCTGCGACGAAGGATTGAGTAGGCGAAAGCTGGCGAGGCAGTCTCCGATTTTCCCTTGAGCGAGAGGCAACGGAGCATGCTGGTTATCGGACGCGAAGTGGGCGAAGTCATCGTCATTGACGGCGGCATCAGGATTCAGGTGATGTCGGTGGAGAACGGCCAGGTGCGCTTCGGCATCTGCGCTCCTCGAGATGTTGAGGTGCATCGGATAGAAGTCTACAAACGTATCAAGGCCCTGGAGCTGCAGAAGCAGCGGGCCTGACGGGCCGTTACTCCAGCAGTTCTCGCGGCACTTCATGCCGGGCCAGCAACTGGCATTGCTGGCTTTCCAGGTCGAACAAGATGAACGCCTGCCCTTTGGCCAGTGCCTGGCGTACCCGAAGCACCCGTGTTTCCAGCGGTGTGTCGTCGCCATTGTCGGTGCCGTCGCGGGTGACGAAATCCTCTATCAGGCGCGTCAGGGTTTCGCTTTCGAGTTGGTCGTGGGGAATCAGCATGGGATTGCGCAGTGGTGAAGGGAATGAGCACATGCTACGTGAAATCATCTGTCATGCGCAGTCGATTGGCGTAGGAGGTCTGTGTAGGAGCGGCGCAGCGTCGCTCCTACAGATTGTGCACATCGCTATCAGCCCTTGTTGCCCACCAAGCTGTCCACCGCCGGCACCCTGGTGTCGCTTTCCATCTGCGCATCGTGCTCCAGCTGGTGGCTGAAGCGCTCCAATGAAGCGTTGGCTGGCTGTGAATCGCTGGCGAACACCGGCGGGCTCAGCAGGTAGGCACCGAGCAGCCGGCTGAGGGCCGCCAGACTGTCGATATGGGTGCGCTCATAGCCGTGAGTGGCGTCGCAGCCGAACGCCACCAGGGCGGTGCGGATATCGTGCCCGGCGGTCACTGCTGAGTGGGCGTCGCTGAAGTAATAGCGAAACAGGTCGCGGCGCACGGGCAGATCGCGGTCACCGGCCAGTTTCAGCAGGTGGCGCGACAGGTGGTAGTCGTAAGGTCCGGACGAGTCTTGCATGGCCACGCTCACCGCGTGCTCGCTGGACGCCTGTCCCGGTGCCACCGGCGCGATGTCGATACCGACAAACTCGCTGACGTCCCACGGCAGGGCAGCCGCGGCCCCCGAGCCGGTTTCCTCGGTGATGGTGAACAACGGGTGGCAGTCGATCAGCGGTTGCTGGCCGCATTCCACCACGGCCTTGAGCGCTGCCAGCAACGCCGCCACGCCGGCTTTGTCGTCCAGGTGACGTGCACTGATATGGCCGCTTTCGGTGAACTCAGGCAAGGGGTCGAAGGCGACGGAGTCACCGATGGCGATGCCCAGTGCTTCACAATCGGCGCGGGTGGTGCAGTATGCGTCCAGGCGCACCTCCACATGCTCCCAACTGATCGGCATCTGGTCGATGGCGGTGTTGAAGGCGTGACCGCTGGCCATCAATGGCAGTACGCTGCCGCGGTACACGCCCGTGTCGGTGAACACGCTGACCCGGCTGCCCTCGGCAAAGCGGCTCGACCAGCAGCCCACCGGTGCCAAGGCCAGGCGGCCATTGTCCTGTAACTGGCGAACGCTGGCGCCGATGGTGTCCAGATGCGCCGAAACGGCACGGTCGGGCGAGCTCTGGCGGCCCTTCAGCGTGGCGCGAATGGTACCGCGACGTGTCAGCTCGTAGGGGATGTCCAGTTCATCCAGGCGCTCTGCGACGTAGCGCACGATGGTGTCGGTGAAACCGGTGGGGCTGGGGATGGCGAGCATTTCCAGCAGAACGCGTTTGAGGTATTCGAGGTCAGGTTCGGGGTGTTTCTCAGGCATCAGGATTACTCCTTTGTTTCGAGGGCCTCATCGCGGGGCAAGCCCGCTCCCACGCGATTGCGTGGGAGCGGGCTTGCCCCGCGATGGATTTCAGGCCAAAGCCCGGCTATGCGGGAACAACAAGTCGACGAAGCGCTCGGCCGTCGGTTGCGGTTCATGATTGGCAAGCCCGGCGCGCTCGTTGGCTTCGATGATCACATAGTCCGGGTGCTCGGCATCGCGGACCATGAAGTCCAGGCCGACCACTGGGATCTCCAGGGCGCGGGCGGCGCGCACGGCGGCATCGGCCAGCACCGGGTGCAGGCGCTCGGTGACATCCTCCAGGGTGCCACCGGTATGCAAGTTGGCGGTGCGACGCACGGCCAGGCGTTGCCCGGCGGGCAGGATGTCGTCGTAACCCAGGCCCTCTCCTTTGAGCGTACGTTCGGTCTCGTCATCCAGCGCAATACGGCTCTCCCCGCCCGTGGCGGCCTGGCGCCTGCGGCTCTGCGCTTCGATCAGGGCACGGATGCTGTGCTTGCCGTCGCCGATAACGTGAGCCGGATGGCGAATCGCCGCGGCCACCACTTCGAAGCCAATCACCACCACGCGCAGGTCGTAGCCGGCATGGAAGCTTTCCAGCAGTACACGGTTGTCAAAGCGCCTGGCCTGTTCCACGGCGTTGCTGACTTCCTCGATCGTCGTGAGGTTGACCGCCACCCCTTGGCCCTGCTCGCCATCAACCGGCTTGACCACAACAGCGCCATGCTCTTCGAGAAACGACAGGTTTTCGTCGGCGTTGCCCGCCAATTGCTGCGCCGGCACCTGCAGGCCGGCATTGTGCAGGGCGCGCTGGGTCAGGCGCTTGTCCTGGCACAGCGTCATGGTCACCGCGCTAGTCAGGTCGCTCAATGATTCGCGACAGCGGATCCGCCGCCCACCCAGGCTGAGAGTGAACAGGCCGCTGGCGGCATCATCGACCTGCACCTCTATGCCACGTCGCAGCGCTTCGTCGACGATGATCCGCGCATAGGGGTTGAGCGTCGCCTCGGGGCCGGGGCCGAGGAACAGTTGCTGATTGATGCCGTTCTTGCGCTTGATGGCGAAGGTCGGCAGGTTGCGGAAACCGAGCTTCTTGTATAGGCGCTTGGCCTGGCGGTTGTCGTGCAGCACCGAAAGGTCGAGGCAGGCCAGGCCGCGGCTCATGAAGTGCTCAATGAGGTGGCGCACCAGCACTTCGCCGACGCCGGGACGCGTGCACTGAGGATCCACCGCCAGGCACCACAGGCTGCAGCCGTGTTCAGGATCATCGAAAGCCTTGCTGTGGTCCAGGCCCATGACACTGCCAATCACTGCTTGGCTGTCCTCGTCCTCGGCCAGCCAATACACCGGTCCGCCGAGTTCTCGTGGGGTCAGCAGCTCGGGGTCGACCGGCAGCATGCCGCGGGCCTGGTACAACGTGTTGATCGCCTGCCAGTCCGCTGGCCCCTGCGCCCTGCGGATGCGAAAACCACGGAACACCCGCTGTGCAGGGCGATAGTCGGTGAACCAAAGGCGCAAGGTATCGGAAGGGTCGAGGAACAACTGCTGCGGCGCCTGGGCCAGTACCTGTTGAGGCGCCGCGACATACAGGGCGATGTCGCGCTCGCCCGCCTGCTCCTGCAGCAGGTCTTCAGCCAGGCTGAGCGGATCGGGGTAGGTATGCCCGATCAAGAGCCGTCCCCAGCCACAGTGCAGCGCCCGTGGCCTGTCGTGAGGCTCGCTGCCATCACCGGCCAGGCGTGCCTGCAGACGCTCGTAGGATGGCGCCTGGCCGCGCAGCAAGCGCTGGCCGTAGGCGATCTCATGGGCTTTCATCGGTCAGATTCCTTGTTCGCTGAGCCACAGGTTCAGGGCCGCCAGTTGCCACAGCTTGGAGCCGCGCAGGGGCGTAAGCTGGCCGTGTGGGTTACTCAGCAGGCGGTCGAGCATGGCCGGATCGAACAGGCCGCGATCCTGGCTTGGGTCGGTCAGCAGCTCGCGTACCCAGCCCAGGGTGGCACCTTCCAGGTGTTTGAGGCCGGGTACGGGGAAGTAGCCCTTCTTGCGGTCGATCACCTCGTGGGGGATGACCCGGCGCGCCGCCTGCTTGAGCACCTGCTTGCCGCCGTCAGGCAGCTTGAAGCGCGCCGGGATGCGCGCCGACAGCTCTACCAGGCGATAGTCGAGGAACGGCGTGCGCGCTTCCAGGCCCCAGGCCATGGTCATGTTGTCGACCCGCTTGACCGGGTCGTCCACCAGCATCACCGTGCTGTCCAGACGCAGCGCCTTGTCCACCGCGTCCGCCGCGCCGGGGCGGGCGAAGTGCTCGCGGACGAAGTCGCCGGCCGCGTCGTTATCCAGCCGCCAAGGCGCCTGCACGGTGTCGCGGTACTCGGCATGGCTGCGGTCGAAGAAGGCCTTGCGATAGGCCGCGAAGGCATCTTCGGCGCCATCGACCTGCGGGTACCAATGGTAGCCGGCGAAGAGTTCGTCGGCGCCTTGGCCGCTCTGCACGCCTTTGCAATGCTTGGCCACTTCCCGGGACAGCAGGTAGAAGGCGATGCAGTCGTGGCTGACCATCGGTTCGCTCATGGCGCGGAATGCCGCCGGCAGTTGCTCGATGATCTCGTGCTCGGCGATGCGCAATTGGTGGTGGCGCGTGCCGTAGTGCCGGGCGATCAGGTCGGAGTACTGGAACTCGTCGCCGCGTTCGCCGCCGGCATCCTCGAAACCGATGGAAAAGGTCGACAGGTCGTCCACCCCGGCCTCGCGCAACAGGCCGACCAGCAGGCTGGAGTCGACACCGCCGGACAGCAGCACGCCGACATCCACCGCCGCGCGCTGACGGATGGCCACGGCGTCGCGGGTGGCGTCGAGCACGCGGCTGGTCCAGCCTTCCAGGTCGAGATCGCGTTCGTCCGGGTTCGGGCCGTAATGCAGCTGCCACCAGGTCTGGCGCTCGACTTCACCATGGCGGTCGACGCGCATCCAGGTGCCGGGCTCGAGCTTCTGCACATTGGCCAGCAGGGTGCGCGGCGCGGGCACCACGGCGTGGAAGTTCAGGTAGTGGTTGAGCGCGACCGGGTCGATCACCGGGTCGATATCGCCGCCCTTGAGCAGCGCCGGCAAGGTCGAAGCGAAGCGCAGGCGCTCGCCGTTTCGCGACAGGTACAGAGGTTTGACGCCCAGGCGGTCGCGGGCCAGGAACAGGCGCTGGTTGTCGCGCTCCCAGATGGCCAGGGCGAACATGCCGTTGAGTTTGGGAAGCAGTGCCGCGCCCCAGGCGTGGTAGCCCTTGAGCAGCACTTCGGTGTCGCCATCCGACCAGAAGCGGTAGCCCAGGTCCTGCAGTTCCTGGCGCAGCTCGGGGAAGTTGTAGATCGCGCCATTGAAAGCCAAGGCCAGGCCCAAGTCATTGTCGACCATGGGTTGTGCCGAGCCGTCGGATAAATCCATGATCTTCAGGCGCCGATGGCCAAGGGCGATCGAGCCCTGGCTATGGAAACCCCAGGCATCGGGGCCACGGGGCGCCAGGTGGTGGGTGATGCGCTCCACCGCGGCGAGGTCCGCCGGGCGAGGCGCTTGGTCGATGGGGGTGAAACGTAACTCTCCTGCTAATCCGCACATAAGTCCTTACCGGTTTTGCCGTTGGGGAGGGTGTGCCGCGAAGGCGGGCACTTAGGTAGTGACCGGGGCAGGATGTGAGAGTTTTAGATCGATCTGTTATATAGGGCGAGTGGTCGCCGGTTTCGCGAGTAGGACTTTCGCCGACAAGGTGCTTCTGTGCATTGAAGCTACCTTGCCGACAATGAGGTTGGAAAATGTCAGGCCAGGTTCACCGTTGCCACCGGCTTGCGTGATGCCAGGCTGACCAGCACGAAGCTCAGCAGGCCGACGCCCAGGCTGTAGTAGATCGGCGAATTGGCATCCAGGCCGTCCTTGAACATGAAGAGCAACGCGGTGGCGAAGCCCAGCGTCATACTGGCGATGGCGCCGGAGGTGGTCGCGCGTTTCCAGAAGATCGCCCCCATCAGCGGGATCAGCATGCCGCCCACCAGCAGGTTGTAGGCCAGGGTCAGGGCGCTGATCACATCGTTCACCGCCAGGGCGATGCCCAGCACCACCAGGCCGGTGAGCAGGGTGAAGAGGCGGTTGATGCTCAGGCTCGACTGCTTGCCGCCACGTAGTTTCGGCAGCAGGTCTTCGGTCAGGGTGGTGGAGGCGGCCAGCAGGCCGGCGCTAGCGGTGGACATCATCGCGGCCAGGGCGGCGGCCATCAGCAGGCCACGGATGCCCTCGGGCAGTTGGCCCTTGATCATCTCGGCGAAGGCGTTGTTCGGGTTGGCAAGGTCCGGCATCAGCACGTGGGCGGCCATGCCGATCAGTGCGCAGGCCAGGCCGTATAGCACGCAGTAGACACCGGCGGTGGTGCCGGCGCGCTGGCAGACCTTCTCGTCACGGGCGGTGAACACGCGCTGCCAGATGTCCTGGCCGATCAGGATGCCGAAGAAGTAGATCAGGAAGTAGGTAATGATGGTGTCCCAACCGATGGTGGTCCAGCTGAAGCTGGCCGCCGGCAGCTTGGCCACCAGGGCATCCCAGCCGCCGGCCTTGTACAGGCACACCGGCAGCAGGATGAACATCAGGCCCACGGTCTTGATCACGAACTGGACGATGTCGGTCAGGGTCAGCGACCACATGCCGCCGATGGTCGAGTACACCACCACCACGCCGCCGCCGAACAGCAGGGCCATCCAGAAGGGCACGTCGAGCAGGACCTGCAGCACTGTGCCCATGGCCAGGGTCGAGGTCACCGCGATCATCAGTGCGTAGGCGAGCATGATCGCCGCGCTGGCCTGGCGGGCCATCGGGTTGTAGCGGCGCTCCAGCACCTGGGTGACGGTGAAGATCTTCAGGCGCAGCAGCGGCTTGGCCAGGAACAGGTTGAGGGCGATGATCCCCAGGCCCAGGGCGGCGCACAGCCAGAAGCCGGAGATGCCGTGCACATAGCCCAGGCGCACTGTGCCGACGGTGGAAGCGCCGCCGAGCACGGTGGTGGCCATGGTGCCCATGTACAGCGTCGGGCCGAGGTTGCGCCCGGCCACCAGGTAGTCTTCGTGAGTCTTCGCGCGCCGCATGCCGTACCAGCCAAGCGCGAGCATGCCGGCGGCATAGATCAGTACAACGATGATGTCCAAGGCCATTGGGGGGCTCCCGATTATCTTTATTATGGCGAGATCGGCCGTCCGGACGGTGCAAGGCGCCCGGCGGTTCTGTCTTGTGTTGGCGGGCCTCTATGGCCCTCCCGAATGGCTCCTGCCGGGGTGTTTCTATGCTGGTGTCGTGACGTCTTCATCGCTGGCAAGCCAGCTCCCACAGGAAACCGGTTTGCCAGCGATGAGGTATCAGCGGCGTACCACCCCTGGCAGCACGCAGAGCATTTCGAACAGCAGGTTGGCACCCAGCAACGAGGTGTTGCCGGTGGTGTCGTAGGGTGGGGAAACCTCGACCAGGTCGCAGCCGATCAGGTCCAGGCCGTGGCAGCCGCGGATGATCTCCATCGCCTGGATGGTGGTCAAGCCGCCGATCTCCGGGGTGCCGGTGCCGGGCGCCCAGGCCGGGTCGATGCCGTCGATGTCGAACGACAGGTAAACCGGGCCGCCACCGACTTTCTCGCGCACTTCGGCCATCAGCGGCGCCAGCGACTTGTGCCAGCACTCCTCGGCCTGCACCACGCGAAAGCCCTGGCGGCGGCTCCAGTTGAAGTCGTCGGCGGTATAGCCCTGGGCGCGCAGGCCGATCTGCACCACGCGGTCGCAATCGAGCAGGCCTTCTTCCACGGCGCGGCGGAAGGTGGTGCCGTGGGCGATCTTCTCGCCGAACATGTGGTCGTTGACGTCGGCGTGGGCATCGATGTGGACCAGGCCGATCTTGCCGTGCTTCTTGTGCAGGGCACGCAGGATCGGCAGGGTGATGGTGTGGTCGCCGCCCAGGGTCAGCGGGATGACATTGTGCTCGACGATTTCGTCGTAGGCCTCTTCGATGATGCGCACGGCGTCGAGCAGGTTGAAGGTGTTGATCGCCACGTCACCGATGTCGGCCACCGACAGCGAGTCGAACGGGGCGGCGCCGGTGGCCATGTTGTAGGGGCGGATCATCACCGACTCGGCGCGGATCTGCCGCGGGCCGAAGCGGGTGCCGGAACGCAGCGAGGTGCCGATGTCCAGCGGCACGCCGATGAACGCGGCGTCCAGGCCTTCGGCGCTTTGCAGGTGGGGCAGGCGAAGCATGGTGGCGATGCCGCCGAAACGCGGCATTTCGTTGCCGCCCAGTGGTTGGTGGAGAATCTTGTCCACGGTGGGCCTCATCAGTCGGTCGATTGTTCTGTTTGTTCGAACCTGTGCCGCCGCGCGCCTGGATCATCTGGTCATGCTGGCGGGCAGGGACATTTCGCCGCAGTCTGCGCAAGGTAGTGGTCGGGAAGAATCGCTACCGACAAATACTTACTTCAGGATTCTCTGAACTATCGGCCGGCAACCGAGTTAGACTCTGGCGATTTCCACCCTGCGGACCCTGCGCCATGGTTTCATCGCTGCCCGACCTGAAACTGCTGCGCATCTTCGCCAGCGTGGTGCGCCACCAGGGGTTCGCCAACGCCCAGCGTGACCTCAACCTGTCGACCTCGGCGATCAGCACCTACATGAGCCAGCTGGAAAGCGCCCTGGGCATCGTGCTCTGCCACCGTGGCCGGGGCGGCTTCAGCCTGACCAGCAAGGGCGAGCTGTTCCACCAGGAGACCTTGCGCCTGCTCGGTGAGCTGGACGGTTTCGAACAGTACGCCGCGGCGCTCAAGGGCGAGCTGCGCGGCACCCTCAACCTGGGGGTGATCGACTCCACCGTTGGCGACAGTGCCCTGCCGCTGGCCGAGGCCATCGGCGCCTACAGCCAGGAACACCCGGCGGTGCACCTGCATTTGTCGGTCTCGAGCCCCTACGAACTGCAACTGGGGGTGCAGGACAACCGCCTGGACCTGGCCATCGGCGCGTTCTCCTCGCGCATGAGCGGGCTGGTCTACCAGCCGCTGTACCGCGAGCAGCACTGGCTGTATTGCAGCAGTCGTCACGCGCTGTTCGGCGAGCGGCGCATTCCTGAGCCGGTGATCACCCAGCAGCGCATGGTCGGACGGGGCTACTGGAGTCAGGCCGAGCTGGCCAGGCATGGTTTCAAGCACAGCGCGGCCACCGTGGAGAGCATGGAGGCGCAGTTGATCCTCATTCTATCCGGCGCCTACATCGGCTACCTGCCCGAGCACTACGCCCAGGCCTGGGTCGACAAGGGCGACCTGCGCGTGCTGTCGCCGGCCACGTTCGGCTACCAGGCACCGTTTTCCCTGATCATCCGCCGTGGCCGCAGCCGGGAATCGTTGATCCAGACCTTCCGCGACCTGCTCAAGAGCCAGCTCAATGTAGGGTGAGGCCTGTCGCGTTGTGAACATTCCGTCAGGGCGGGCGAATTTTCTACAAAACTTGACCGCTGGCATGCTGGCCTTCTGCTAAATATCTACTTGCTTTGATGATTTTCCCACTCATCTGGATAAGCAAGGGATCGCCAACGATGCGCATGAATTTGCCCGTCACCGAGCACGAAAGAACCTTTCCCCAAGACCAGCGGCTGATCTCCACCACCGACCTGAACAGTCGCATTACCTATTGCAACGACGCATTCGTGGCCATCAGCGGCTTCACCTACGACGAACTGGTCGGCCAGCCACACAACCTGGTGCGTCATCCCGACATGCCGCCGGCGGTCTTCGGGCATATGTGGGACACCATCAAGCAAGGCAAACCGTGGATGGGCGTGGTCAAGAATCGCGCCAAGAATGGCGATTTCTACTGGGTCAGCGCCTACGTCACGGCGGTGTACGAGAACGGCCGCATCAGTGGCTACGAATCGGTGCGCTCGGTGCCGAGCCGGGAGCAGATACGCCGGGCGGAAAAGCTGTACGCCCGTCTGCGGGCGGGGCGCTCGCCGGTCCCGCTGGCAGCACGCCTGGGGCATGGGATCGGCCATGGCTGGCCGCTGATCGGCGCGGGCCTGCTGTCGGCCGCCGCCTACCTGTGGTTTCCCCCCTATGCGGCGCTGGGGGTGCTGATGGCCAGCCTGCTGGCGGCCTGGTACGTGGTCGAGCACCGGCAGAACCAGTCGATTCGCCGTACTCTCGAAGAGCACCCCAAGGCCTTTACCAGCCCGCTGGTGGCCCTGACCTACAGTGACAACCCCGGCCTGCAGGGCCAGCTAGACCTGGCCATCATCAGCGAAGAGGCGCGCCTGCAGACCGCGCTGACCCGCCTGGTGGATGCCGGTGTCGGGGTCAAGTCACGGGCCGCGCAGTCCGCCGGGCTGTCCGATGCCCAGGCGCAGATGCTCGACCGCCAGCGCAGCGAGACCGACCAGTCGGCCACCGCCATCGCGCAGATGGCGGCGACCATCCAGCAGGTGACCCATAACGTGCAGACCACCGCCCACGCCGCCAGCGACGCTGACCAACTGGCCCAGCAGGGCAGCGACCTGGCGCAGCAGAGCCTGCGCGCCATGGGCAGCATGAACGAGGCGGTCAGCGACATCGGCCAGGCGGTCAATGCCCTGGCCGAGCAGACCCAGTCCATCGGCAGCGTGGTGGATGTGATCACCTCGATTGCCGAGCAGACCAACCTCCTGGCGCTCAATGCCGCCATCGAGGCGGCGCGGGCCGGCGAGCAGGGCAGGGGCTTCGCCGTGGTGGCGGACGAGGTGCGGTCGCTGGCGCAGCGCACCCGCGCCTCGACCGAGGAGATCCACCACATCATCTCCACCCTGCGTTCCGGTGCCGACCGTGCGGTGGCCAGCGCCAGCCGCGGGCAGCAGATCTCCAGCGACAGCGTGCACAGCGTCGAGGCGGTGCAGGAGGCGTTGTCGGGGATCGCCCAGGCGATCAGTCGCATCACCGGCATGAGCCAGCAGATGGCCACGGCGTCGGAGCAGCAGAGCCATGTGGCCGAGGATATCAACCAGCAGATCGTGCGCATCGCCCATTTGTGCGACGAGAGCGCGGGGCAGGCCAAGCAGGGCGCCGAGATCAGTCAGGACCTGGAGCGCATGGCGGAGTACCTGCACAGCCTGGCGGAGCGGTTCAACCGCTGATGCCCGTTGCCTTCATCGCCGGCAAGCCGGCTCCCACAGGGACAGTGCAAGGCTTGAGGTTTGCGCGGTCGGTGTGGGAGCCGGCTTGCCGGCGAAAGGCCCGCAAAGCGGGCCCAAATTTCCAGCCTGTGGCAAAATCCCTCCGCCAACGGAGATCCCCATGCCCAGACCTCGCTGCGAGCGCTGCCAGCGCCCGCTCGCCCATTGCCTCTGCCCACTGATCCCGCACCTGGACAGCCGTACCCGCGTGATCGTGTTGCAACACCCCAGTGAAACCGCCCACGCCCTGAACACGGCTCGCCTGGCCGCCCTTGGGTTAGTGAATGCAGAGTTGCGGATCGGCGAGGTGTTCGATGACCTGGCGACCTTGCTGACGACACCGGGTTATCGCCCGGTGCTGTTGTTCCCAGGTGATGAGGCAGAGGTCCTGCAGGCATACGGGCAGGGTGATGATCTGCCGTTGCTGCTGATCGTACCCGACGGCACCTGGCGCAAGGCACGCAAGATGCTCTACCTGAACCCGCAGCTGGAAGCCTTGCCACGGGTGACGCTGGGCGCAGTCCTGCCTTCGCGCTACCGGTTGCGCAAGGCCCCTGAGCCAGGCGCCGTATCAACCCTCGAGGCGATCGTGCAGGCGCTGAACGTGCTGGAAGCGCCTGCTGGCTTCGATGCGTTGTTGCGCCCGTTCGAGGCGTTGATCGACGGGCAGATCGCAGCCATGGGCGCGGAAACCTTCGAGCGTAATCACGGCCAGGGTTGATCAAACGGTTGGCTGTGCCGGCCTTATCGCGGGGCAAGCCCGCTCCCACTGATATTCAGATCGCGCTCAGCGCTCGCGCAACGCCTCGGTCCGGGCCTTCATCACCGGCTTCAGCAGATAGTCCAGCACGCTCTTCTGCCCGGTAATGATGTCCACCGTGGCGACCATCCCCGGGATGATCAGCAGCGGCTTGTTGTCGCCCCCCAGGTGGTTCTTGTCGGTGCGCACCTGGATCAGGTAGAACGCATTGCCTTTGTCGTCGGTGACGGTGTCCGCGCCGATCAGCTCCAGCTTGGCCTTGAGCCCGCCGTAGATGGTGTAGTCGTAGGCGCTGAACTTGACCATTGCGGTCTGCCCCGGGTGCAGGAACGCCACGTCCTGCGGCCGTACCTTGGCCTCGATCAGCAGGTTGTCCTCGATAGGCACGATCTCCACCAGGTCGCTGCCGGGCTGCACCACGCCGCCGATGGTGTTGACCTTGAGCAGCTTGACGATGCCGCGCACCGGCGACACCACGGTGGTGCGGTTGACCCGGTCGTCGATGGCTATGCTGGTGGCGGTGATCTTCGACAGTTCGGTGCGTTTGTCGTTGAGCTCCTTGGCGGCGTCGGAGCGAAAGCTTGCGTCCGATTCCTGAATCTTGCTGCGGATCTCGGCGATCGCCGCTTCGGCGCGGGGTATGGCCAGGTTGGTCGCGTTCAGCTGGCCGCGCGCCTCGACGCTGCGCTGCTTGAGGCGCAGGATCTCCACCGGGGAGATGGCGCCCTTGCTCACTAGCGGCGAGGACATGTCCAGTTCCTGCTGCAACAGGCCCACCGCCGAGCGGTACTGGTCGACCTTGGAACGAAACTCGGCCAGCTCCTGAGTCTTCTGCCGTAGCTGTTCATTGAGGGTCTGCTTCTCGCTGGTCAGGCGGCGCTGGCGTGATTCGTATAGCGCGGCCTCGTCCTCGGCCACCTGCGGCGCCTTGGCGCGTACTTCGCTCGACAGCACGAAGGGGCGGCCTTCGGACTCGGCCGACAGGCGTTCCACCTGCGCGCTGAGGGCGTAACGGTCGGCCTCGCTTTCACCCTTGTTCGACTTGAAGCGCGTGTCATCCAGGCGCAGGAGGGTGGCGCCCTTGTCGACCATCTGCCCCTCGCGCACGAAGATCTCGGTGACGATGCCGCCTTCGAGGTTCTGCACCACCTGCACCTTGCTCGACGGGATTGCCTTGCCTTCGCCGACGGTGACTTCATCGAGCACCGCGAAGTTGGCCCAGACCAGCGCCACCAGCAGCAGGATCGCCGCCAGCCACACGGTCAGGCGCGACAGGCTGGGCGACTCCTGCAGGGTGGCGCCGGCCAACTCTGGCATATAGTCGCGTTCGGCGCGGCTGTCGCCGCCCTGGAGGTAGCTGCGCACGCTGTGGCTGATGGGCATGTTCTACCTCCGATGCAGGCCGGGGCCCGCTCCCACAGGGATTCAACAGTGTTGGTTTACAGCGCCGCGCCGATACGGCCCTTGCGCAGCGCGTCGATGACCGCATCCTTCGGCCCGTCGGCAACGATCTTGCCGTTGTCCAGTACCAGCAGCCGGTCCACCAGGCTGAGCATCGAGGTGCGGTGGGTGACCAGCAGCAGGGTCTTGCCGGGCACCCAGTTCAGCAGGCGCTGGCGCAGTTGCTCTTCGCTGCTGTTGTCCATGTGGCTGGTGGGCTCGTCGAGTATCAGGATCGGCGGCTCCAGCAGCAGGGCCCGGGCCAGCAGCACGGCCTGGCGCTGGCCGCCGGAGAGCAGCTGGCCGCGCTCGCCCACCGGGCGGTCGAAGCCTTGCGGGTGCTGGCGGGCCAGCTCGCTGACGCCGGTCAGTTCGGCGACTTCCAGCATGCGCGCGTCGCTGACGTGCCGTGCGCCGAGGGTGAGGTTGTCGCGCAGGCTGCCGGCCAGCAGCGGCAGGTCGTGGGCCACGTAGCCGAGTTGGCTGCGCAGGTCGCTGATATCCAGTTGGCGCAGGTCGAGGTTGTCCAGCAGCACCTGGCCTTCGTCGGGGTGATGGAATCCCATCAACAGCCGGGCAAGGGTGCTCTTGCCCGAGCCGCTGCGGCCGATGATACCGATGCGCTCGCCCGGCTTGAGGGCGGCGCTCACGTCGTTGAGGGCTGGCGCCGTTTGCCCGGCATAGCGGAAGGTGGCGTGGTTGATGGTGATGCCACCTTGCAGCGAGGTGTGCTCCAGCGCCTGGTGCTCGGCCTCGCGCTCCTGGGGCAGGCTCATCAGGGCGTCGGTGCTGCGCATGGTCAGCTGGGCTTGTTGGTAGCGGGTGATCAGCCCAGCGATCTGGCCGAGCGGGGCGAGCACCCGGCTGCCGAGCATGTAGCTGGCCACCAGCGCGCCGACGCTGAGGTTGCCGGCGATGATGCTGTACACCCCGGCGACGATCGTCGCCATGCCGCAGAACTGCTGGATGAACAGCGTGCCGTTGCTGGCCAGCGACGACAGGTTGCGGGCATGGGCGTCGAGGCGGGCGATGGCGCCGTTGGTGTGTTCCCACTGGTACTGGCGTTCGCTTTCGGCGCCGCACGCCTTGAGGGTTTCCAGGCCGCCGAGGGTCTCGATCAGCAGCGCCTGGCGCACCGCGCCGAGGCTCAGGCTTTTTTGCACGGTGTCGCGCAGGCGCACCTGGATGAACAGCGCCAGGCCTACCGCCAGCGGGAACGCGATCAGCGGGATCACCACCAGCCAGCCCCCGAGCAGGCCGATCACCAGCAGCATCAGGGCCACGAACGGCAGGTCGATGATGCTGGTCAGGGTCACGGCGGTGAGGAATTCGCGCAGCCCCTGGAAGTCATGGATGCTCTGGGCGAAGCCGCCGATGGTGGCCGGGCGCGCCTTCATGCTCATGCCGGTGATGCGTTCGAACAAGGTGGCGGAGAGAATCAGGTCGGTCTTCTTGCCGGCCTGGTCCAGCAGGTGGGCGCGAACCATGCGCAGCACCAGTTCGAAGGCGGTGCCGATGAACAGGCCGGCGACCAGCACCCACAGGGTGGACAGCGCCTGGTTGGGGACCACGCGGTCGTAGGTCTGCATGACGAACAGCGGCACCATCAGGCCCAGGAGGTTAATCAGCAGGCTGGCCAGCAGGGCATCGCTGTACAGCCAGCGGGAGTGGCGCAGGGTGTCGCGGAACCAGGCGTTGACCCGCGGGATCAGCGGCGCGCGTACATCCTCCAGGGTATGCCGGGGGCGCGCGAACAGGGCCTGGCCGCTGTAGGCCTGCGCCAGGGCTTCGCGCTCGACCCACTGCTCACCACCCTCGGCCTCGCAGGGCAGCAGCAATGCCCGGCCGTTTTCGCCCCAGCGTTGCAGCACGGCGCTGCGGCCGTCATCGAGGATCAGCAGCACCGGCAAGTTGAGCGGGGAAATGGCGTCCAGGTCACGCCGCAGCACGCGAGCCTGCAACCCGGCACGCGCGGCGGCGCGGGGCAGCAGGCCCAGGCCCAGGCGTTGCTCGGCCAGTGGCAGGCCACTGCACAGGCTGGCACGGCTGGCCGTGCAGCCATGCAGCTTGCACAGGATCAGCAGGCCATCGAGCAACGGATCATCAACATCCAGGCGCGGTTGCGCGCTTTGCATACTGGTCACGATGGCCTACTCCTGCCGCGGTGGACGGGAAATGGGCGCTGGCGAAAAGTCCCTTGTCTCGTCAGAACCTAACGCATGTCAGGCAATGTCGCCTCGTTGCGCACTTCGGTCTTGGCGATGGCTTCCGGCGGCAGCGAGATACGCTGCTTGCTCAGCAGCTCGCCCATGGTCGCCAGCACCCGGTACATCGAGAACTCTTCGGTATAGCGCACCTCGGTGTAGCGACGGTTGGCGTTGTACAGCTCGTTCTCGCTGTCGAGCACGTCGAGCAGGGTGCGCTGGCCCAGGCCGAACTGGTCCTGGTAGGCGGCACGCACGCGCTGGGTGGTCTCGGCGTACTCGCGGGCGCTTGGGGTCTGCTTGCGGGCGTTGTTCATCGCGTTCCAGGCCAGGCTGAGGTTTTCGTTCAGCTCGCGCAGGGCGTTGTTGCGGATGTCCATCGCCTGGTTGATCTTGTGCGCGTCCGACTGCAGGCGGGCTTTGTCGCTGCCGCCGCGGAACAGGTTGTAGCTGAGCTCGACGCCGGCCTGCCAGTCATTGTTGTCGTGCCCCTTCTGGCCGCCGAGGTTGTTGTTGGCACCGGTGGCCAGCACTGCATCCAGGCGTGGGTAGAAGGGCGACTTGGCCACTTCGTATTGCTGCTCGGCGGAGCGCACGTCGGCCTGCGCCGACTTGAGGTAGGGGTTGTTCTCGAGCATGCCCTGGCGGGCATTGAGCAGGTCGCCCGGTACTTCGCCCTTGATGGTGACCGGGGTTTCCAGCTCGTCCGGCAGGCGCCCGACTACGCTGTAGAAGTTGGCCTCGGCGTCGGCCAGGTCGACTTCGGCGGTATCCAGGTTGTTCTCGGCCAGTGCACGACGGGCGCGGGATTGGTCGAGGTCGGCGGTGCTGCCCACGCCGCGCTCGCTACGCAGGCCGATCTGGTCGTTGACCCGCAGGTGGGCCTGCAGGTTGTTCTTGGCCAAGCTCACCAGCTCGCGGCGCTTGAGCACCTCTAGGTAAACCTCGATCGCACGCAGGGCGATGCTCTCGGCAGTGGCCTGGGTGTAGTAGGCGCGTGAGGTGGCCACCGCTTCGGTGCGGGCGACCTCGTTGGAGGTATTAAAGCCGTCGAACAGCATCTGCCGCAGGCGCAGTTCCGACTGGGTGTAGTTGAGCGTTTCCTTGTTGTGGTTACGCGTGCCGTCCGGGTTGAAGCCGCGGGTGTTGGTGTTGTCCGAACGTTGCCGGCCGTAGCCTGCGACCAGATCGACGGTTGGGTAGTACCCCCCGCGGGCGAACTTCACATCCTCGTCAGCGGACAGCCTGCTGTTGCGGCTGGCGCTGATCTCGGGATGCTGGTCCACGGCGTTCTGGACAGCCTCGGTAATCGACATCGCCTGACTGTTGGCACACGCCATGGCCAACAAAATCGCACTGGTGATGGGGGTTAAAGCGCGCATGGGGTACATCTCCCTGGTCCTGAATAATGTCCTGCTGTTCGCCAAAAAAATGACGAAAAATTAGAATCAAACCGTTTCAGGTTTGTAACAACAGAGCTAAGAACATTTACCGGGCGAGCTAAGAAGATTTTTTCATAAGATATATGCGAAAAAAAACTTATGCGGTCTAAGAAATCCGGGACATTGTTTCATTCAGGTGGTTACGGGAATTGGCTGGGACAGGCGATTTTCGGGCTTTGGTGAAAGTTCCAGATTTTTTGCAGCTAAGGAGACAGGGGAGGAAGGCGAAAGCGGAATTTGGCGACAAAAAAATGGCACTCAATAATGGCCATTCGCCCTGTCCACTATCGCGGCAGTCGTCACAAGGAGCGTGGTTTCTCACGAACGTGACAGCAACGGTTCCAGCAACCATGGCACTCGGAACCTTGCGCACATTACCCGGCACGCCTTGATCTGCGAAAAGCCCATCGGCAGGGGAGGCGTACGCTCATGGCTAAATTAGTCGGTGTGGTCGGCAAGGTAGTCGGCCAGGTATTCGCGGTGGGCGATGACGGTCATCGCCGCCTGTTGGTGGAAGGGGATCGCCTGTTCGCCGGCGAGCAACTGGAGACCGGAAGCGAGGGCGCGGTGGCGGTGCGCTTGCAAAACGGTGCCGAGCTGACCCTGGGCCGTGGCAGCAGCCTGGAGATGACCCCCGACCTGCTGGCCGATCGCGCTCCTCATGTACAAGCGCCGGACACGCAGCCCAGCAACGCCCAGCTCAGTGACGTCGAGCAACTGCAAAAAGCCATTGCTGCAGGCGCCGACCCCACGCAGGAAGCCGAAGCGACCGCGGCGGGCGGCAACCCTGGTGGCGTGTCGGGTGCGCTCGGTGGCGGCCACAGTTTCGTGATACTGACCGAGGTGGCCGGTCGGGTGGATCCCACCATCGGTTTCCCTACGGCGGGCTTCAACGGCTTCCCTTTGCTGGCCAACCTCGAGCTTGGTGGGCTCGATGGCAATGACGCGGCGCCCCTGCCGGCCGGCGCGCCACCCACTGACAATCCGGTCAGCCTCACCGGCCTGGATGTCAGCCCTGCCGAGTTGAGCCTGGACGAGGCGAACCTGCCCCAGGGCTCGGCCAGCAACCCTCTGGCCTTGACCCAGTCGGGCAGCTTCACGGTGGTTGCCGCCGATGGCGTGTTCAACCTCAGTGTCGGTGGCATCAACGTGGTCACCGCTGGCGTGGTGACCGGCGTCGGCCAGTCCATCGTCACCGGGCTCGGCAATGTGCTGACCATCACGGGCTACAACCCGGCCACGGGCGTGGTGAGCTACAGCTACACCCTGACCGGCGCGGAACATCATCCGGACGGTGCCGGGACCAATACATTGGGCGAGCAGTTCCCGGTGCTGGTCAGCGACACCGATGGCGATGTGGCCAGCGGCACGCTGGACGTTATCGTTCGTGACGATGTGCCCAGGGCTGTGAATGACAGCAATGCCACCACCGCCACCGAGCAGCATCTGGAACTCAGCGGCAATGTGCTGACCAACGATATCCAGGGCGCGGACCGCATCCCCAGCGGCCCGGTGGTGGCCGGTACCTTCGTTGGCACCTACGGCACCCTGGTGCTGGCGGCGGATGGTTCCTACACCTACACCCTCAATACCAACGATCCGGACTTCAAGAATCTGCACGGTGGCGGCAGTGGGGTGGAAAACTTTACCTACACCCTGAAAGACGCCGACGGCGACACCAGCACCGCGACCCTGACCCTCAACGTCAGCAACCTCGATGACCCGGTGACCCTCGGCGGGCTGGACGTCAAAGGCGGCGAGCTGACCGTCTACGAGAAGAACCTGGCCGACGGCAGTGCACCCAATCCCGATGCGCTGACGCAGAGCGGCACCTTCACGGTGACGGCGCCCGATGGCCTGCAGACCTTGAACGTCGGCGGCATCACCGTGGTCAGTGGCGGCGTGGCGGCAAGTTTCCCGCAGTCGATCACCACTACGCTGGGCAACACCCTGACCATCACCGGTTACAACCCGGCCACGGGTGTGATCAGCTACAGCTACACCTTGCTGGACAACGAGAGCCACGCCAACGGCGACGGCGCCAACAGCCTGTCCGAGCATTTCGCCGTCACCGCCACGGACACCGATGGCAGCACGGCCACTGGTTCGCTGGACGTGAACATCGTCGACGACCTGCCCAAGGCCAATCCCGATGCGGCCAGTGTCGTCGAAGGCGGCACGGTCAGCGGCAACGTGCTCGACAACGATACGTCTGGCGCGGACGTACGGGCCGATGGTCGTTACGTGGTGGGTGTGCGAGCCGGCTCCGACACCTCGACATCGGCCAGTGGCCAATTGGGCGATCCGGTCCAGGGCCAGTACGGTTACCTGACCCTCGATGCCCAAGGCAACGCCACCTATCACGCCAACCCCAATGCCGTGGCGCCGGCGGGCGCCACGGATGTCTTCGTCTATACCGTGCGTGACAGTGATGGCGACGAAAGCACCACCACCATTACCATCGACGTGCGCGATTGCTCGCTGATCGCCGGGCCTGACAGCGAGGTCACGGTCTACGAGAAAGCACTTGATCTGAACAAGGATGGCAACGATCTGGCCGGTGGCAATGTTACCGGCAGTGAACCGGGTTCCACCGGCGAGACGGCCAGCGGTTCGTTGGCCAGTTCCGTCAGCGGTGGCGTGGGCGGGCTGACCTTCACCTTGGTCGGTAACGCCACCGGCCAGTATGGCCAGATCCAGCTCAATACGGATGGCACCTACACCTACACCTTGACCTCCGCACCGAACTCGCCGAATCACGTCAACGATGGCCCGAATGTGCTGACTGAATCCTTCACCTACCAGGTCAAGGATTCGCTCGGCAACACCACCACCAGCACCATCGTGATCAGCATCGTCGATGACGTGCCCAAGGCTCACAGCGACTTTGCCAATGTCTACGAAGGCGGCACGGTCAGCGGCAATGTACTGGTCAACGACGTGGTTGGTGCCGATGTGCGTGCCGATGGGCAATATGTGGTCGGCGTGCGCGCCGGCAGCGACACCGCGACCTCGGCCATCGGCCAGTTGGGCAGCAACGTGGCGGGGCAATATGGCTACCTGACGCTCGACGCCCAGGGCAATGCCACCTATCACGCCAATCCCGATTCGGTGGCACCGGCCGGTGCCACGGACGTGTTCGTCTACACCATCCGCGATGCCGATGGCGACGAAAGCACCACCACCATCACCATCAACGTGCACGACAACTCCCTGGTCGCCTGCCCGGATGACACGGCCAAGGTCTACGAGAAAGCCCTGGACCTGACCAAGGATGGCAACGACCTGGCAGCGGGCAATGTCAACGGCAGCGATCCGCAGTCCAGTGCGGAAACCACCAGTGGTTCGCTGGCAGGTTCGGTAAGCGGCGGTATCGGTGCGTTGACCTTCACCCTGGTCGGCAATGCCACCGGCCAGTATGGCCAGATCCAGCTAAACAGTGATGGCAGCTACACATACACCCTGACCTCGGCGCCGAACTCGCCCAACCACGTCAACGATGGCCCGAACGTGGTTACCGAGAGCTTCACCTACCAGGTCAAGGATTCGCTCGGCAACACCACCACCAGCACCATTGTGGTCAGCATCGTCGACGACGTGCCCAAGGCCCATAGCGATTTCGCCAATGTCTACGAAGGCGGTACGGTCAGCGGCAATCTGCTGGTCAACGACGTGGTTGGTGCCGATGTGCGTGCCGATGGGCAGTATGTGGTCGGCGTGCGCGCCGGCAGCGACACCGCGACCTCGGCCATCGGCCAGCTGGGCAGCAACGTGGCGGGGCAATATGGCTACCTGACGCTCGACGCCCAGGGCAATGCCACCTATCACGCCAATCCCGATTCGGTGGCACCGGCCGGTGCCACGGACGTGTTCGTCTACACCATCCGCGATGCCGATGGCGACGAAAGCACCACCACCATCACCATCAACGTGCACGACAACTCCCTGGTCGCCTGCCCGGATGACACGGCCAAGGTCTACGAGAAAGCCCTGGACCTGACCAAGGATGGCAACGACCTGGCAGCGGGCAATGTCACCGGCAGCGATCCGCAGTCCAGTGCGGAAACCACCAGTGGTTCGCTGGCAGGTTCGGTAAGCGGCGGTATCGGTGCGTTGACCTTCACCCTGGTCGGCAATGCCACCGGCCAGTATGGCCAGATCCAGCTGAACAGTGATGGCAGCTACACATACACCCTGACCTCGGCGCCGAACTCGCCCAACCACGTCAACGATGGCCCGAACGTGGTTACCGAGAGCTTCACCTACCAGGTCAAGGATTCGCTCGGCAACACCACCACCAGCACCATTGTGGTCAGCATCGTCGACGACGTGCCCAAGGCCCATAGCGATTTCGCCAATGTCTACGAAGGCGGTACGGTCAGCGGCAATCTGCTGGTCAACGACGTGGTTGGTGCCGATGTGCGTGCCGATGGGCAGTATGTGGTCGGCGTGCGCGCTGGCAGCGACACCTCGACCTCGGCTATCGGCCAGTTGGGCAGCAATGTGGCGGGGCAATATGGCTACCTGACGCTCGACGCCCAGGGCAATGCCACCTATCACGCCAATCCCAATTCGGTGGCACCGGCCGGTGCCACGGACGTGTTCGTCTACACCATCCGCGATGCCGATGGCGATGAAAGCACCACCACCCTCACCATCGATGTGCACGACATTTCGCTGGTGGCCTGCCCGGACGAGACGGCCAAGGTCTACGAGAAAGCCCTGGACCTGACCAAGGACGGCAACGACCTGGCAGCGGGCAATGTCACCGGCAGCGACCCGCACTCCACCACGGAAACCACCAGTGGTTCGCTGGCCGGCTCGGTCAGCGGCGGTATCGGTGCCTTGACCTTCACCCTGGTTGGCAATGCCACCGGCCAGTATGGCCAGATCCAGTTGAACAGCGATGGTAGCTACACCTACACCCTGACCTCGGCGCCAAACTCGCCCAACCACGTCAACGATGGCCCGAACGTGGTCACCGAGAGCTTCACCTACCAGGTCAAGGATTCACTCGGCAACACCACCACCAGCACCATCGTGGTCAGCATCGTCGACGACGTGCCCAAGGCCCATAGCGACGTGGCCTCGGTCAAGGAGGGCGCCAGCGTCAGCGGTAACGTGCTGGACAACGATGTGGTCGGCGCCGATGTGCGTGCCGACGGGCAGTACGTGGTCGGTGTGCGCGCCGGCTCCGACACCTCTACCTCGGCCATCGGCCATGTCGGCGACACCATCGTTGGCCAGTACGGCTACCTGACCCTGGACAGCCAGGGCAACGCCACCTACCACGCCAACCCCGACAGCGTGCCGGCCGCCGGCGCGACCGACAGCTTCGTCTACACCATCCGTGACGCCGACGGCGACGAGAGCACCACGACCATTCGCATCAATGTGCAGGACAGCAAGCTGGTGGCGTGCGAGGATAACGACGTCACCGTGTACGAAAAAGCCCTGGACCTGCACAAGGACGGCAATGACCTGGCCGCCGGCACCGTCACCGGCAGCGATCCAGGCTCCACTGGCGAGACGGCCTCCGGCAGCCTGGTCGGGTCGGTCCAGGGCGGCGTCGGTGCGCTGACCTACAGCCTGGTCGGCAATGCCGTGGGCCAGTACGGGCAGATCCAGCTCAATGCCGACGGTTCCTACACCTACACCCTGACCTCGGCGCCGAAGACCCCGGGGGGGGCCAACGACGGCGCCAACACGGTCAACGAGTACTTCACCTACAAGGCTACCGACGCCTTGGGCAACAGCGTCACCAGCACCATCGCCATCAACATCGTCGACGATATGCCGACGGTCCAGTGCGCGGTACGCAGCATCACGCCCGGCCAGGTGGACTCCAACATCCTGCTGGTGGTGGATGTGTCCAGCAGCATGGCGGCAAGCTCCGGCGTGCCGGGGCTGACCCGTCTGGAACTGGCCAAGCAGGCGATCAATGCCTTGCTCGACAAGTACGACGAGATGGGCGACATCAAGGTGCAGATCGTCACCTTCGGCACCGGTGCGCAGGTGCAGACCCCGGTATGGGTCACGATCGGCGAGGCCAAGAACCTTATCGCCGGGCTCAGCCCAGGTGGCTCGACCTACTACGATTCGGCGGCGACCAAGGCCCAGGAAGCCTTCGCCACCACCGGCAAGCTGGTAGGCGCGCAGAACATCAGCTACTTCTTCTCCGACGGTGAGCCCACCAATGGCCATGCCATGACCGCGCCACGGGAAGCCGCCTGGGAATCCTTCCTCGACAGCAACGGCATCAAGTCCTACGCCATCGGCATGGGCAGCGGGGTCAACGAGGGCAACCTCAATCCGCTGGCCTACGACGGCAGCAGCCATACTGACACCAACTCGGTGGTGGTCACCGACCTCAGCCAGCTGAGTGCGGTGCTCTCCGGCACGGTGCAGGGCGCGCCGATTACCGGTAGCCTCATGAGCGGCGGCGATTTCGGGGCTGATGGCGGCTTTATCAAGACGCTGCTGGTGGACGGCACCACCTACACCTACGATCCGAAGGCCAATGCCGGGCAGGGCGGTTACGCGGCCAGTGGCGGCGCGGACAAGGCCACCTTCGACACCGTGAGCAACAGCCTGAGCATCAAGACCGGCCTGGGCGGCACCCTGGTGGTGAACATGGACAACGGCGAGTTCACCTACACGCCGCCGAAGGACAACGGCAGCGGCCAGGTGGAGAAGTTTGGCTTCACCGCCAGCGACAACGACGGCGATACCCGCAGTGCCAGCCTGACGATCAACATCAACAGCAATGGCGCGCCGGTCGCGGGTGCCGACCACATCATCACCAATATCAAGGGCGCCACCCTGACGGTGCCGGCAGAGGCGCTGCTGGCCAATGACCGCGACCCGGACCACGACACCCTGAGTGCCGCGCCGACCACCTTCAATACCAACTTCGCCGACAAGGGCGCAGGCTTCACGGCGGGCACCCAGGCGCAGACCATCAAGTTCGACGCCACCGCCAACAAGGCCGAGAACCAGTTGCGCGACCTGGCCCGCAGCGAGTTCACCAGCCTCAACGGCAGCATGACCGCTGCCCTGGTGGTGGCTGGTTACCTGGGCTCAATCAGCACCGCCAATGCCAATGACGAGGACACCCTGACGGTGACCCTGCGCAAGGGCGAAACCCTGACCCTCGACCATGACCGGCCTGCGGGCAACCTGCTGATGGAATGGAAGGATGCCAGCGGCAGCTACCAGACCATCGCCGATGGCGGCAGCTTCACGGCCACCCATGACGGGGTGTACAGCATCCATGTGATCAATACCGAGAACGCCGCCGGCAACAGCAAGGCTGCCGAGAACTACAAGCTGAGCCTGGTGGTGGACTACAGCAATGCCAGCAACGAGGACTATCACGGCAGCTACACCGTCAGCGACAACCATGGCGGCTACGGCACCGGAGCGGTGGATATCACTTACCAGGCCGGCAACACCCTTACCGGCACCGGCGGTGACGATGTCCTGCTGGCCGGGGCCGGCGATACCACCCTCAACGGTGGCGCCGGCAACGATGTGCTGGTGGCGGGGGCGGGCAACAACAGCCTGTACGGTGGTGATGGCGACGACCTGCTGATCGGTGGGCCTGGCAATGACCTGCTCGACGGCGGAGCCGGCAATGACACTGCCAGCTACGCCAAGGCCAACGCCGGCGTGACCGTGGACCTTGGCCATGTCGGGCAGCAGAACACCGTCGGCGCCGGGCTGGACACCCTCAGCGGTATCGAGAACCTGATCGGCTCGGACTACAACGACACCTTGACCGGCAATGACGGTGACAACCTGCTCAACGGCGGCGCGGGCAACGATGTGCTCAAGGGCGGTGCCGGCAACGACATCCTGATTGGCGGGCCGGGCAACGACATCCTGACCGGCGGCAGTGGCAACGACAGCTTTGTCTGGCAGAAGGGCGATACCGGGCATGACACTGTGACCGACTTCACCCCCGGCAGCGATCGCCTGGATCTGTCGCAACTGCTACAGGGTGAGAACGCCACCAGCGCCTCGCTGGACGACTACCTGCACTTCAAGGTCAGCGGCAGCGGCGTCAACGTGGTGTCGACCATCGAGGTAAGCAGCGTCGCTGGCGCGGCGCCGACCCAGACCATCGACCTGGCCGGAGTGGACCTGGCGCAGCACTACGGGGTGTCCGCCGGGGCGGGCGGGCTGATCGCGGCCGGGCATGACACCGCGACCATCATCAACGGCATGCTCAATGACCATTCGTTGAAGGTGGATACGGTGTAAGCCAGCAGCCCATCGCGGGGCAAGCCCGCCCCGCGATGGCGTCACTGTGGCCGGTGCAGGGTCTTCTGCTTGAGGATCCAGGCGCTGACCAGCACCGCGCTGGTCAGCATGAACGCCCGCGCCCAGAACAACGGCACCAGGTAGCAGGACAGCCCGATGCTGGCCCACATCAACCCGATCGCATAGACCTTGCCCTTGAGCGGAATCCCCTCACCGCTGAGGTAGTCGCGGATCCACGGCCCGAGTTTCGGGTGGTTCACCAGCCAGTGGTGAAAACGTGGCGAGCTGCGGGCGAAGCAGGCCGCCGCCAGCAGCAGGAACGGGGTGGTGGGCAATACCGGCAGGAAGATCCCCGCCACCCCCAGCGCGACGCTGAGCCAGCCGGCGGCCAGCAGCAGGTAGCGCACCACCTCGATCAGTGGTGGCGTGGCTTGAGCAGGGCGGGCTTCTCTTCGGGGGCGTGCAGCAGCAGGAACAGTGCGCTCAGTGCCTCGGGGATCTGCACGATCATGTCGTCCTGCAGGTTGGCGTTGCCGGCAATGTCGGCGAACTCGGGTTGTTCGTCGAACAGACCGGAACCGACCATGATCGGCAGGAGCATTTCGCTGACTTCTTCCTCGGCGTTCTCGAACCAGGCCTCTTCACGCAGGAACACGCCCTCCATGAAGCCGATGCACCAGCCGCGCAGGTCGGAATCGTCCGGCTCTTCGGTCAGGTCTAGTTCACAAGGCAGGTCGAATTCCTCGTCGCTGGCCAACTGGCGGGCGATGTGGCCCTTGAGCGCGACCAGCGTGGCCTCGATCTCGGTGCGCTGGGCATCGCTGGTGTAATGGGGTTCTTCGGCGAACAGCGCGTCGATCCATTCGCGTTCTGGAACTTCCTCGGAGCAGATCGACAGCGCGGTCAGGTAGCCGTGGGCGGCGACGTAGTCCAGCGCTTCTTCGTGCAGCTCATCGGCGTCGAGGAAGGCTTGCAGGCGGGTCAGTTGCTCGGCGAAGGACATTACAGGGCTACCTTGGGGAATAAACGATGCTGAATTCTAGCACCTTGCGGCGCTCGCGGGGCAAAGCGAACGTCTGTCACCGGGGCATGCCGGGGTACGCGGCAGTCGGGTATACTCCGCTGTTTTTCGTGCCAGGTGGCGTTTTGCGGCCATCCGGCAAAAACCGCTTACGCATTCGGTGTGTGCGCGGCGGATTTATCGTCCAGCCTGAGTCCAGGATGGTACGGCGATTTTGGAGTGGCAAATGCTCGAACAGGCTCAGCGCGTCCTCAAGGATGTCTTCGGTTACGATAGTTTCCGCGGGCGCCAGGCAGCGATCATCGAATGTGTGGCGGGCGGTGGCGACGCGCTGGTACTGATGCCCACTGGTGGCGGCAAGTCCCTGTGCTTCCAGGTGCCCGGCTTGCTGCGCCCCGGCTTGACGGTGGTGGTGTCGCCGCTGATCGCGCTGATGGACGACCAGGTCGCCACCCTCGACGAGCTGGGCGTGGCCGCCGCTGCGCTGAACTCCACGCTCAGCGCCGAGCAGCAGCGCGACCTGGCCGGGCGCCTGCGCCGCGGCGAGGTGAAGATGCTCTACCTGGCTCCTGAGCGCCTGGTGCAGCCGCGCATGCTGGACTTCCTGCGCGGCCTGGACATTTCCCTGTTCGCCATCGACGAGGCCCACTGCGTCTCGCAATGGGGTCACGACTTCCGCCCTGAGTACCTGCAGCTGGGCCAGCTTGCCGAGCTGTTCCCCCATGTACCGCGCATCGCCCTGACCGCCACCGCCGACATGCGCACCCGCGAAGAGATCGTCCAGCGCCTGCACCTGCAGGGCGCCGAGCGTTTCCTGTCGAGCTTCGACCGACCGAACATCTTCTACCGCATCGTGCCCAAGGAGGCGCCGCGCAAGCAGTTGATGGCGTTCCTCGGCGAGCGGCGCGGCAACGCCGGCATCGTCTATTGCCTGTCGCGCAAGAAGGTCGACGAGACCGCGGCCTTCCTTTGCGACCAGGGCTTCCCGGCGCTGCCGTACCACGCCGGCCTGGCTGCGGAGACCCGCGCCGCCAACCAGCACCGCTTCCTCAACGAGGAAGGGCTGATCATGGTCGCGACCATCGCCTTCGGCATGGGCATCGACAAGCCCAACGTGCGCTTCGTTGCCCACCTCGACCTGCCCAAGTCGCTCGAGGCCTATTACCAGGAGACCGGCCGTGCCGGCCGTGACGGCCTGCCGTCGGACGCCTGGATGGCCTACGGCCTGCAGGACATGGTGATGCTCAAGCAGATGCTGCAGAACTCCGAGGGCGACGAGCGCCACAAGCGCATCGAGCAGCACAAGCTCGACGCCATGCTGGCCCTCTGCGAGGAAACCCGTTGCCGCCGCCAGTCGTTGCTGGCCTATTTCGACGAGGTGCTCGAGCAGCCCTGCGGGCACTGCGACAACTGTGTCGACAACGTGCAGACCTGGGATGCCACCGAGCCCGCGCGCCAGGCTTTGTCGGCGGTGTTCCGCACCGGCCAGCGCTATGGTGTCGGCCATCTGGTCGATGTGCTGTTGGGCAAGGACACCGAGAAGGTGCGCAATTTCGGCCACGAGAAGCTGTCGGTGTTCGGCGTCGGCAAGACGCTGGCCGAGGCCGAGTGGCGCTCGCTGTTCCGCCAGTTGGTGGCGCGCGGGCTGGTGGACATCGACCTGGAAGGTTACGGCGGCCTGCGCCTGTCCGACAGCTGCCGGCCGCTGCTGCGCGGTGAGGTGAACTTGCAACTGCGCCGCGACCTCAAGCCGCAGACCGTGGCCAAGGCGTCCGGCGGCAGTGGCGGCAGCCCGGCCAGCCAGCTGGTGCGCGCCGAGGAGCGGGAGCTGTGGGAGGCGTTGCGCACCTTGCGGCGCAAGCTGGCCGAAGAGCACAGCGTGCCGCCTTATGTCATCTTCCCCGACTCCACTTTGCTGGAGATGCTGCGCAGCATGCCCACCAGCCTCAGCGACATGGCCCAGGTCAGTGGCGTCGGCGCGCGCAAGCTGGAGCGCTACGGCCAGGCCTTCCTCGAGGTCCTCAATGGCGCCGGTGGCACCGAGGAAGCGCCGAAGGTGGTGCTCGACCTGCGTCACGAACTGGTCAGCCTGGCCCGCGCCGGCATGACGCCGGCGCAGATCGCCGGGCAGCTCAACTGCACCGAGAAGAACGTCTACAGCTTGCTGGCCGAGGCCATCGGCCGCCAGGAGCTGAGCCTGGAGCAGGCGCTGGACCTGCCCGAAGACCTGATGATGGAAGTACAGGATGCCTTCCTCGACGGCGAGGGCGAGCTGCCGCCGGTGTCAGCTGTGGCACCGCTGTTCGGCCAGCGGGCGCCCGAAGGTGTGCTGCACTGCGTGCGGGCGGCGCTGGCGGTGGAGTTCGGCGTGTGATTGCCGGCATTTGTGCCATTTGCTGACCTTTGTCATACCCTTACATGATTATCAGTCATTTCCGTGGCGTCGAACCTTGCCTGATCGGTCGGGCCATGGTTAGCTGGCTAATAATTAGTTCTATTCATTGAGTTACTTATGCCCCTGACCGACAACCAACACCGCTTCGGCATGCAGCTGGCCCAGATGTCCCGAGGCTGGCGCGCCGAGCTGGACCGCCGCCTGGCCGGGCTCAACCTGTCGCAAGCCCGCTGGCTGGTGCTGTTGCACCTGGCCCGGTTCGACGAGGCGCCGACCCAGCGTGAGCTAGCCCAGAGCGTGGGCGTGGAAGGCCCGACCCTGGCGCGTCTGCTCGACAGCCTAGAAAGCCAGGGGTTGGTTCGCCGCCAAGCCGTGATGGAAGACCGTCGGGCCAAGAAGATCCTCCTGTGCCCACCGGCCAAGCCGCTGATCGACCAGATCGAGACCATCGCCAATGCGTTGCGGCTCGAGTTGTTCACCGGGGTCGATGAGGCCGACCTGGAAGTGTGCATGCGCGTGCATGCGAAGATTCTCGATAATCTCGAGAAGTCCTGAGCTTTACCCGGATCGCGGGGCAAGCCCGCTCCCACAAGATTTTGTTTGGCTTGTGGGGGCGGCTTGCCCCGCGATCATTTCTAGAAGGTATGCCCCAGGTTCAGGTACACCGCCTTCTCATGCGCATCGTTGGCGCCATAGCTCAAGTTCAACGGCCCCAGCGGCGTTTCCAGCCCCAGGAAGATGCTCGCCGCATTGATGTAGCCGCTGTCGAACTCGTTGTCGTTGTTCCACGCACGGCCGCGCTCCAGCGAGCCGCCCAGGTACAGCGGGAAGTCCAGCGGCAGGTAGGCGCGTGGCGTCAGGCGGCGGTAGTAGACCATGCGCAGCAGGCTCATGTTCTGCCCGGAGATCGAGTCTTGGCGGAACCCCGATAGCTGCCGTGCGCCGCCGAAGACGAAGCTGGAGGTGACTACTTCGGCATCGTCCAGGGTGCGTCCGTAGCGCCCGCCCAGCACCAGGGTGTTCGGCCCGCTGCTGATGGCCTTGTCGAGGTTGAACAGCCACTGCCGGTAGTTTTGGTCCGAATCCAGTGACTTGTCGTACTTGCGCACGGTCAGGCCTATGTCTTCGCCGCTGTGCGGGAAGTAGACGTTGTCGAAGGTGTCGAAGGAGTACTTGAGTTCGTAGAAGCCCTCATTGAAGCTGACCTTGGGCAGGTCCTGGTCGCCTATACGCACCTCGGCGTTGCCCCAGGCCTTGCCCACGCCCAGGCGCACCTCGCCGTAGGTGCCGATCTGCCGCCCGACATTGAGCCCGAAGCCGTAGCGTTCGAGGCGGTATTCGGCCACCGGGTCGTTGTCCAGGGTGGCCTCGACATTCTGCGAACCCAGGGCCAGGTAGGGGGCGATGAAGTAGCGCGAGCCCACGTCCAGCGGCTGGTAGAACTCGCTGTACAGCTCCTGTTCGTCGCCGATCTGGGCCCGGGTCAGCCATTCGCCGCCGAGCCGGTTGATGCCGTTGACCCGGTAGCTGGCGCCAAGGTTGAAGGCGCTGTCGCCGCGCAGGTCGTCCGACAGGTTCAGGCCCAGGCGCAGGTAATCGGTACCGCCACGCCGCCCGCGGGCGTTGATCACCAGGGTATGTTCATCGCCCTTGTGCGCGACGCGGTATTGCACCTGGTCGAAGTAGTCCAGCCCATAGAGGGTGCCCATGTCGGTCTGCAGGCGGCCGAGGTCCAGCGGTTCGCCGATGGGTTGGCGGATGTAGTAGCGGATCACGTCGTCGCTGACCTTGGAGTCGTTCTCCACCTTGATGGCGGTGATGATCGGCGTGCGCTGCTTCGGTGAACGCGCCATTGCCAGGTTGCTGTCACCCTCGCGCCGGCGCAGCGACGCCAGGCGCGGATCGAGGGCGCGGGTGGCGCGGTAGCCGGCATCGATCATATCCTGGGCGCGGCCGAAGTCGGTGACGCCGAACGCGGACAGCGGCGGCTGGACGAGGATGTCCTCGCGGCGCAGGCTGGCCAGCTGTTCCTCGGAGTTACGCCGGGTCATCAGGGTGATCGACTGGTTGAGTACATCCACCACCGTGGCCAGTTGCTTGCGGTTGCGCAGCGGGGTGCCGATGTCGACTACGATGGCCAGGTCCACGCCCATCTCGCGCACCACGTCCACCGGGATGTTGTCGGTCATGCCGCCATCCACCAGCAGCCGGCCGTCCAGTTCCACCGGGGCGAACACTGCCGGAATCGACATGCTGGCGCGTATCACCTGGGGCAGGTGGCCGCGGCGGAAGATCACCTTCTCGCCACTGGTAATGTCGGTGGCCACGGCGCGAAACGGGATCGGCAGCTTGTCGAAGTCGCGCACGTCGGCGGCATGGGCCAGCTTGCTTTCCAGCAGCAGGGCGAGGTTCTGGCCCTGGATCACGCCCAGCGGCAGGCCCAGGCTGCCGTCGTCGCGAAAGCTCAGCTTCTGCTTGACCAGGAAGTCGCGGTCGTCCTGCTTGCGTCGGAACGGCACGTCCTTGCGCGGTGGGGCGTCGGACAATGCCTGTTGCCAGTCGAGGGTGGTGGCCAGTTTTTCCAGTTCGGCGATGCTGTAGCCCGAGGCGTACAGCCCGCCGACCACCGCGCCCATGCTGGTGCCGGCGATGGCGTCGATGCGCACGCCCTGTTCTTCCAGGGCCTTGAGTACGCCGATATGCGCCAGGCCGCGGGCGGCGCCGCCTGACAGCACCAGGCCGATTTTCGGTCGCGCCGTTTCGGCGGCATGCAAGGTGATGGAAGTGAGCATCAGCAGTAGGCAGAACAGCAGGCGGCGCATCGTGAGTCTCAAACCAGAGGGTAAAGACCGCTAGTATAAGCGGCCCTTCCTACGGAGTTCCCCGACATGGCAGACAGCAAGCCACAAATTGTCATCACTTATTGCACCCAGTGCCAATGGCTGCTGCGCGCCGCCTGGCTGGCGCAGGAGTTGCTCAGCACCTTCGCTGACGACCTCGGTCAGGTCGCCCTGGAACCTGGTACCGGCGGGGTGTTCCGCATCACCTGCGACGGCGTGCAGATCTGGGAGCGCAAGGCCGACGGCGGCTTCCCCGAGGCCAAGGCGCTCAAGCAGCGGGTGCGTGACCAGATCGATCCGCAGCGCGACCTGGGTCACAACGATCGCTGATCAGGCGCTTTCGGCCACGGTCTGCCGGGAGGGTTGCTCGGCGGCCAGGCGGCTGGACAGGATGATGGCGAAGATGATCAAGGCACCACCGGCGAGCATGCGCAGGGTCGGCTGTTCGGCGAACACCACCCAGGCCACGGCGATGCCGTAGACCGGCTCCATGCCGAACACCACCGCGGCGGTACGCGCCTTGATCACCGCGAGGCTGGCGACGAACAGGCTGTGGGCGACGCCGGTGCAGAAGATGCCGAGCAGGGCGATCCACAGCCAGTCCATGGGTGCCACGGCAGCCAGGCCCGGCGCGGCGAACGGCAGCAGGCACAGGCTTACCACCAGGTTCTGCCACAGCGCCGCCTGTACGGCGGGCAGGCGCCCGGAACCGGCGCGGTTGGTCAGCGACAGCAGCGAGAACAGCAGGCCCGAGAGCAACGCCCAGAGCAGCCCGCCGGTGGCCTCGCTGGCGAGGTCGAAGGCGGGGGTGACCAGCACCAGGCCGATGCTCACCAGCAGCACCAGGACAGCCTCGTTGCGGCGAATGCGTTCACGGAACAACAAGCCTTCAAGGATCACCGTGAATGCCGGAAAGCTGGCGAAGCCGAGGGTGGCGATGGCCACGCCGCCGACCTTGACCGCGATGAAGAAGCTCACCCAATGCCCGGCCAGCAGCACACCCCCCAGCAACAGGCGGCGCAAGTCCTGGCCGCGCAGCGGTTGCCAGGCCTGGCGCGCCAGGCCGGCAAACAGGCCCAGCGCCAGCACGGCGAACGCGGCACGACCAAAGACGATGATCGAGGGGCTGGCACTGGCGGCCAGTTTGCCGAAGACGCCAGTCAGGCCGAAGAACAGCGCGCCGATATGCAGGGCGCCAAGGGCGGTGCGGTGGTTCATGGTGGTCCTTTGAGTACAGTGAGCGTTGCGTGCTGGCTCCATCACGGGACAAGTCGCGATGAGGTCGATACAGGCAGCAGTGTATGTTCGATCCTCAGGCAGATCTGTCGCCCACCTCGCGCCCGTTGTCGCCAGACTCGCGCCGCAACGCCAGCGGCGTGCAGCCGAACGCCCGCAGCACCGCCGCGCTGAATGCGCTCTGCGAGCCATACCCCACGCGCGCGGCAATCTCGCCCACCGGCAACACCGTCTCACGCAACAGCCGGCGCGCCATCGTCAGCCGCCGTTGGCGGATGTAGTCCATCGGCGTCAGGCCGCACTCGCTGGCAAACCGCGCATGCAGCCGCGCACTGGACAGTCCGGCCAGTCGCGCCAGGTCGGCGACCTGCAGCGGGTAGGCGGCGTGCTGCTCGATATGGCGGTCGAAGGCAGCATAGGGCAAGCGCCTGCTGGACAGCACCGGGGCGCAGGCCTGTGGATTGAGGCTGGCCAACAGCAACACCGCGCCCTGGCGGGCAATCAGCGGGTCGTCCACGGGGCTGCTTGCCAGCCAGTCCACCAACTGCTGCTGGCGGCTGTCCAGGCTCAGTGGGCCGGGGCTGTCGAGCAGGCGCCGGCTGTCGTGGGCGTGCTCGCCCAGATGATCGCCGAGCCATTGTCCGCCCGGTACGTCCAGTACCAGGCAATCGCTGCCCTCTCGGCTCCCACAAGTGTGGTGGGCACCGGCGGGAACCACCATCAGGTCCTGGCGAGCGACCCGGCCGCCGCGTCCATCCACCTCGAAATCCAGGCGCCCGCCGAGGCCGAACACCAACTGTGGATGGTCGTGGCTGTGGGCGATCAGGTCGTGGCGGTAGTGGCGCAACGAGAGCAAGGGGCCGGCGGTCATGGTGAGTCCTCACGGGGCAGGCGAAGATTGTACACCTGCAGGCGAGGGCAGGATGGTCATGTACCTGCCACCAATCTGTCACCTGCGCCTGCCAGTCTCCAGCAAACAGCGCCGGAGCCTGCCCATGAGCCACGCCGAACCTCTTCGCCCGTCACGCAAGCAGCGTGTCCGCACCTTGTGGATTTCCGATGTACACCTGGGCACCCGCGACTGCCAGGCCGAACACCTGGCGCATTTCCTCAAGGGCTACCAGGCCGAGCGTATCTACCTGGTCGGCGATATCATCGATGGCTGGAAACTGCGCAGCGGCATCTACTGGCCTCAGGCCCACACCAATGTCATCCGCCGCCTGCTGACCCTGAGCAAGCGCGGCACCGAGGTGATCTACGTTACCGGCAACCATGACGAATTCCTGCGGCGCTACTCGAAACTCATCCTGGGCAACATCCAGCTGGTGGACGAGGCCGAACACCTCACAGTCGACGGCCGGCGCCTGCTGGTGATCCATGGCGACCAGTTCGACGTGATCACCCGCTACCACCGCTGGCTGGCTTTTCTTGGCGACCGGGCCTACGAGTTCACCCTGGTGCTCAACCGTTGGCTCAACCACTGGCGCGCCCGCTATGGCTACGGCTACTGGTCGTTGTCGGCGTACCTCAAGCACAAGGTCAAGGGCGCGGTTAACTTCATCAGCGACTTCGAGGACGCCATCGCCCACGAGTGCACCCGGCGTGGCTTCCATGGTGTGGTGTGCGGGCATATCCACCATGCCGAGATCCGCCAGGTGGGCGAGGTGGAGTACCTCAATTGCGGCGACTGGGTGGAGTCGTGCACCGCGCTGATCGAACACTGGGACGGGCGGATCGAGCTGTACCGGTTTGCCGAGGCGCAGGCGCTGGAAGCAGCGCTGCGCTTGGCAGAACTGGGCGAGCCGGCCTAGTGTCTCGTCGGCTGAGCCTGTGATCGCGGGGCAAGCCCGCTATCGGTAGTGGCAGATCAGGCGGTGGCTTGCAGGGCTGCCTTGTAGATGGACTGCCTGGGCTGGGCGAACAAGCGCTCCAGCATGGGCTCGAAGAACGCAAGCGGCAGGCTTTCATAGTCCGGATCGAACGCCGCCGCGTCGTAGCGGGCGCAGAACTCGAGGGTCCGCTGGTAATGCGGGTGATCGCGGAATTGCTCGCGCAGGTTGCGATTCATGCCCAGGTGGTGGAAGAAGAAGTAGCCCTGGAAGATCCCGTGTTTCTCGATCATCCACAGGTTCTCGTCGCTGACGAACGGCTTGAGGATCGCCGCGGCGATATCGGGGTGGTTGTAGCTGCCCAGGGTGTCGCCGATGTCATGCAGCAGGGCGCAGACCACGTACTCTTCATCGCGGCCGTCGCGGTGGGCACGGCTGGCGGTCTGCAAGGAATGGCTCAGGCGGTCGATGGGGAAGCCGCCGAAGTCGCCGTCGAGCAGGCGCAGGTGGGCGAGGATGCGCTGGGGCAACTGCTGGGCGTAGGCACGAAAGTCGTCGGCGATGATCGCCCAGTCCTGGGCGGTGCCATCGCGCATGTGGCTGAAATTGGCTTGCTTGCTCATCACCGCGTGCCGCTCGTGTCGGGGAACATACCGCAGTGTTGGCCAGGATCCGGGCTTTGGCAGTGGCCGGCCGGGACGCGAACCTGGCCTTGCGGGCCGATTCAGAGGCTCAGGCGGCCCAGCAGGATGTCGCGGAACATGGCGAAGTCGCCGACCAGACTGTACCAGGGGTGGCTGAAGGTGGCGGGGCGGTTCTTCTCGAAGAAGAAATGCCCGGCCCAGGCAAAGCCATAGCCGGCCAGCGGCACGGCCAGCAGCAACAGCCACTTGCCGCTGCCGATGCTGTAGGCGAGCAGGGCGATCACCAGGCTGGTGCCGACGAAATGCAGGCGGCGGCAGGTGGGATTGCTGTGCTCGCCCAGGTAATAGGGGTAGAACTCGGCAAAACTGCGGAACTGCGCGGTGCGGGTCATGGCGGGCTTCCGGATCTGCGGGTCTTGCTGACAGGATACACGGCGTGGAGCCTGAATCGAGTCTAGAGTCACTGGGTGCGATGGCCAGTGACAATAGGCGCCAATTGAGTATCCTTTCGGTTCACCGCAGGAGCGGTCAGCACAAGAGCCTGTCATGAGTGAGAGAACCACGTCAGCCAGCTGGGCATCAGGGATCGTCAAGGCACTCGAGCTGGAAGGGCTCGATTGCCCGGCCATGTTCAAGCAGCTCGGGCTCGACTTCGCCGCCTTGGACGACCCCGACGCGCGATTCACCCAGGATTCGATGACCCGGCTGTGGCAGCTGGCGGTCGAGCTTTCCGGCAACGAGGCGATCGGCCTGAACATGGCCAGGGTGGTACGCCCCGCTTCGTTCCATGTGGTGGGCTATGCGTTGATGTCCAGTCGTACCCTGGCCGAGGGCTTCGAGCGACTGGTGCGCTACCAGCGCATCATCGCAGAGAGTTCGGACTTGAGCTTTCGCCTCGAACCCGACGGCTATGCCTTGGTACTGACCGTGCACGGCGATCACCTGCCGCCGACCCGGCACAGCGCCGAAGCCTCGCTGGCCTGTGCCCTGGCGTTGTGCAGCTGGCTCAGCGGGCGGCCGATCCAGCCGCGGCGTGTACTGATCCAGGGCGCCCTGCCGAAAAATGTCGAGCCATACAAGGTGGCTTTCCACGCGCCGCTGCAGTTTGGCGCGGCCCATGACGCGCTGGTGTTCGCACGCGCCGACATGGAGGCGCCGTTGCCTACCGCCAACGAGGCGATGGCGGTGCTGCACGACCGTTTCGCCGGCGAGTACCTGGCGCGTTTCTCGGAAAGTCGGGTGACCCACCGCGTGCGCCAGGTGCTCTGCCGCATACTGCCCCAGGGCGAGCCCAAGCGCGAAACCGTGGCCCAGGCCCTGCACCTTTCGCAGCGCACCTTGCAGCGGCGCCTGCAGGACGAGGGCACCAGCTTCCAGACCCTGCTCGACGACACCCGCCGCGAACTGGCCGAGCAGTACCTGGCGCAGCCAGGCACCACGCTGCTGGAAACCGCCTACCTGCTGGGGTTTGCTGATCCGAGTAATTTCTACCGGGCGTTTCGCCGCTGGTTCGACAGCACGCCGAGCGAGTACCGCACGCGTCTGTCGGTCAGTGACGCCAGAACGCCGGCATGCACAACACCAGCACCGTGATGATCTCCAGGCGGCCCAGCAGCATGCCGCCGGCAAGGATCCATTTGGCGGCATCCGGCAGCGTCGCGTAGTTGCCGGCCGGGCCGATCACTTCGCCCAGCCCGGGGCCGACGCCCGAGACGGTCCCGGCGGCACCGGTGAGCGCGGTCATCCAGTCCACGCCCAGCAGCGACAGCAGCAGGGCGATGATGCAGATGGTGATGGCGAAGAAGAACGAGAAGGTCAGGATCGAGCGCACGATCTCTTCGTCGAGTCGGTGGCCGTTGTATTTCTGCTTGATCACCGCGCGCGGATGGATCAGCTGGTTGAGGTTGGCCTTGAGCAGGATGTAGGCGACCTGGAAGCGGAAGATCTTGATGCCGCCGGCCGTCGAGCCGGAGCAGCCGCCGACGAAGCCCAGGTAGAAGAACAGCATCAGCGAGAAGTTGCCCCACAGGCTGTAGTCGCCCAGGGCGAAGCCGGTGGTGGTGACCACCGAGGTGACGTTCAGCGCCACGTGGCGCAGGGCATCGAGCCAGTGCAGCTCGGTGGTGGCCCAGTACCAGGTGCCGAGGACCAGCCAGGTGGCCACCAGCATGGCCAGCAGGCCCTGCACCTGCTGGTCCTTGATCAACGCCCGGCGGTGGCCGCGCAGGGTCGCCACGTACAGGGTGAATGGCACGCTGCCCATGATCATCACCACCACCGCGACCCAGTGCACCGCAGGGATATCCCATTTGGCCAGCGACTGGTCGGAGGTGGAGAACCCGCCGGTGGAGATCGCCGACATGGCGTGGTTGATCGCATCGAACAGGCCCATCCCCGCCCACCAGAAGGCCAGGCTGCCGAACACGGTGATGCCGACGTACACCGCCACGATCGACTTGGCGACCATGTGCGAGCGCGGCATGACCTTCTCCGAGCGGTCGGAGGACTCGGTCTGGAACAGGCGCATGCCACCGATGCGCAGCAACGGCAGGATCGCCACCGCCATGCCGATGAAGCCGATGCCGCCCAGCCAATGCAGCATCGAGCGCCACATCAGGATGCCCGGCGACATGCTGTCCAGGCCGCTGAGCACGGTGGCGCCGGTGGCGGTGATGCCGGACATGCTTTCGAAGAAGGCGTCGGTGTAGCTGATGTGCTGGGTCAGCAGGAAGGGCAGGGCGGCGAACACGCAGACCACCAGCCAGCTGCTGACGGTCAGCAGGTACATGTCGCGGGGGCGCAGGTGCACGTGCTCGGGGCGGCCGGGGATGACCAGGCCCAGGCCCGCGAGGAAGGTGATCAGGCTCGACCAGAGGAACGACGGCATGTCGCCGGTGCGCTCGAAGACCACCAGGGTCGCCATGGGCACCACCATGCTCACCGCCAGGGTGATCAGGAAGATGCCGATGATGAAACCAATGATCCTTAAGGTCGGCAACGCCATGTGATCTGCTCTGACTCGCTACGGAAAGGGCGCCATTCTACCTGTGGGCCGGGTCTTGTAAACGCCGATTGCTGGCCTCCACGGAGCGGGCTTGCACCGCGATGGCCGGATCGCGGGGCAAGCCCGCTCCCACGATCCCCTTCGATGGTGCAGAATGGCCGCACTTTCAATCTGCCAGGAGGGTAGCCCATGGAGGCTCTCGACGCATTGCTCAACCGTGTTTCCGTGCCACGCCTGACTGACCCGGCGCCCAATGCCGCCCAGCGCGAGGCGCTGTTCCAGGCCGCATTGCGTGCGCCTGACCATGGCCAGCTGCGCCCCTGGCGTTTCCTGACCATCGAAGGGCAGGGCCGGGAAAAGCTCGGCGAGCTGTTCGCCGAAGCCGTGCAAGCCAAAGGTGAAGCCACCCAGGCGGCGCTCGACAAGGCCCGGGCGATGCCGCTGCGTGCGCCGTTGCTGATCGTGGTGATCGCCCGGCTGCAGGATCACTTCAAAGTGCCGAAGATCGAGCAGCGACTGGCCGCCGGCTGCGCCGCCCATGGCATCCTGATCGCCGCCCATGCCCAGGGTATCGGCGCGGTATGGCGCACCGGCGACATGGCCTTCGACGCCCATGTGCACAAGGGGCTGGGGCTTGCCGAGAACGAAGAGCTGATCGGTTACCTGTATGTCGGCACGCCAATGGCCGAGCCACGCACCGCGCCGATCCTGGAAACTGCCGAGTACGTCAGCGCCTGGGGCGAGTGATTGAGTGGGGCCGCTGCGCAGCGGCCCCTGTATTAGTCAGCCAGCGCTAACTTCGCTGGGCAGTTCCAGCGTAGCCACGAACCCACCCTGCGGATGGTTCGCAAGCTTCAGGCTGCCACCATGGCGCTCCGCCGCCTTGCGTGCAATCGCTAGCCCCAGCCCATGTCCCGGCGCCTCTTGCCCCGGTGCCCGGAAGAATGGCTCGCCCAGCTGCGCGAGATGCTCGGCCGCCACCCCCGGCCCATGGTCGCGCACGCTCAGCACGATACGGTCCTGCTCGCGGCTGGCGCGCAGCTCGATCGGCTGCCCGGCCGGATTGAAGCGCAGCGCATTGCGCAGCAGGTTGTCCACCGCCCGTTCGATCAGCGTCGGCCAGCCTTGCAGGGTCAGGCCAGGCTGCATCTCCAGACGCACCTCCTGATCCGGCGCTGACAGCTGGGCATCCTTGCGCACGCCGCCCAGCAAGGCATTGAGGTCCACCGGCTCGGCATGTGCCTGCTCGGCATCGACCCGGGCAAGCACGAGGATTTCGCTGATCAAGTCTTCCAGACGATCGCATTCGCGGGTCAGGCGTGGCCACAGGGCCTGACGCTGTTCCGGCTCGGCGCGCTCGGCCAGGGCCAGGGCGATGCGCAGCCGGGCCAGGGGTGAACGCAGTTCGTGGGACACATCGCGCAGCAGCTGGCGCTGGCTGCCGATCAGGCTCTGCAGGCGTGCGCCCATCTTGTTGAAGTCGTTGGCCAGCACGCCGAACTCGTCACGGCGCACGGCCAGCCGCGCCAGGCTGTTCTGCTGGTAGCTGGTCTGCCCCAGGTCGTGCACGGCGCCGCGCAGGCGGCTGAGCGGGCGGGTGATCGACAGGGTTACCAACAGGCTGAACAGGGTCAGCACCACCAAGGCTATGCCCAGGGCGCTGAGCGGCCAGATAAGGCTTTCGCGGTGCCAGGCGGCCAGCTCCGGGTGGGGGATACGGTAGATCAGCAGGTAGGTCTCACCGCTGCCGGGGCTGGTGTATTCCTCGGTCAGGCGGCGCCACGGCAGGCGACGTTCGTCGTTGTGCTGGCGTGCCTCGAAGGCCGCGGCGCGGCGCGGGAAGGTGCCGGGGACCACGGCATCGCCGCTGTCGTCGAGCACCTGCACGTCGATCTTGTAGCGCTGCTTGCGCCGTTCCAGGAAGCGTTGCGACGACTCCAGGCCTTCCTGTTCGTAGTGCTGGGCCCAGTGGCTGGCCAGGTTGTTCAGGCCTGGGTGGCGACTGAGGATCCAGGTGTCCTGGTTGAGCATGTGCCCGAGCAGGATTGACAGCCCGGCGACCAGGGCGATGGCCAGCCAGAAGCTGGCCAGGATGCGCCAGAACAGTGAACGCAAGACAAGCACCTCCAGGAAATGGCGAAAGCCCGGCGCGCTGGGAAGCGGGCCGGGCATCGGGCTGACAGCTTACTGGGCCTTGCCGGTTTTTTCAGCCTTCCAGGCCTGGAACTCCTGCCACTCGGCCTTGCGCGCGGCGCGCTCCTTCTGCAGGTCGTCGAATTTCTTCTGCTGGTCGGGCTTGAGCAAGGCGCGGATCTGGCCTTCGGTCTTGTCGTGGCTGGCCTTGAGCTCGTCCTTCAGGGCTTTCTGCTCGGCGGCGGGCAGCTTGGCGATGTAGCGTTCGTTGATGTCGCGGCGCTGCTTCATCTGCTCGCCCATCAGCTTGCCGATCTGCTGGCGCTGGTCGCGGCTCAGGTCCAGCTGGGCGAAAGGCGCGTCACCGCGATGATGCGGGCCGTCGTGGCGCGGGCCGCCTTCGGGCATGGCCATGGCCACGGTCGGCAGGGCGGCGGCGAACATCAGGGCGATAAGGGTCTTGCGCATGGTGTCTCTCCTTTCAGGGGCCGGTGGTTACCGGATGAGCCCAGTCTAGGGAGATCAAGGTCAAGGGCGGTCAGGCGAGGGTAAAGGCTGGGTAAAGATGACAGGGCCGCGCAGCGGCCCCGGTTTTACTACAGACTGTAGTAATAGCCGCGGCTGCGCAGGGCGACGATGCGCGGGCGGCCATCCGGGTGCGGCCCGATCTTCTTGCGCAGGTTGCTGACATGCATGTCCAGGCTGCGGTCATAAAGCGTGAGCTTGCGGCCCAGGCCGATCTGCGCCAGTTCCTGCTTGTCCAGCGGCTCGCCGGGTTGGCGCAGCAAGGCTTCGAGGATGCGGCTTTCCGACAGCGTGAGGGTCATCTCGCGCTGGTCGATGCTGACCACGCCGCGTACCGGGCTGAAGATCAGGTCGCCGATCTCCACCTGGCTGCTGGGCGCGCTGGGGTGGCTGCGGCGCAACACTGCGCGCAGGCGGGCGGTGAGCTCGCGGGGGTCGCAGGGCTTGGCCAGGTAGTCGTCGGCGCCCAGCTCCAGGCCAAGGATGCGGTCCAGCGGCTCGCCGCGGGCCGAAAGCATCAGCACCGGCAGGTCGGTGTGTTCGCTGCGCAGCTGTTTGAGCAGTTCCAGGCCGCTGCCGTCGGGCAGCATGACATCCAGCACCACCGCCGCCGGGGCGTGGGTGGCCAAGGCCTGGCGCGCACTCTGGCCATCGTGGCAGGCGCGCACCGCAAACCCTTCCTGGGTCAGCCAGCTGCCGAGCAGCTCGCACAGTTCCTGGTCATCATCAATTAGTAACAGCTCGCTCATTTCTCACTCAATTCAACCATTGCCGGCGTCTTCTGTGTCCGCCGCTGGCTAAGATACCGCAGACTGCGGACAACAGTGCAACGGCCGAGCCGATCAGGAACCATTGCTGCTGGTCGGTCAGCGGGCTTCGCGGGGCGCTGGCGCCTGCCTGCAGTTCCTTGATCGTCAGCTTCAGGCGCTGGTTGTCCTGGCGCAGGCGGGCGAGCTGGGCGCTTTCACGCTCGCTGTCCTGGTTCTGCAGTTGCTGGGTCAGCGCCGTGCGCTGTTTCTCGCTTTCTTCCAGGCGCTGCTGCAAGTCGGTGATCCGCGCCCCGGCTTCCAGCGACAGCGGCTGTTCGGCCGTGGCGAAAGGGGACAGCAGCAACAGGCAAAGCAGCAGGGACATCGGACCTTGACGCATTGGAACTCCTGATTCGTATCGATTCAGGAGGTTGTCGGCCAGTCGTCGGATTTTATGAGTAGTGCCGCGCGGGGTGTAGCAGGGAGCGGCTTCGTGGGGGCGGGCTTGCCGCTGCGAAGCCCGTCCCGGTAAAGCCTGTTACGGCAGGACTTGCTTGAACGGCTTGACCACGACCTTGGCGTACACGCCCGCGGCAATGTACGGATCGGCGTCGGCCCAGGCCTGGGCGGCGGCCAGGGAGTCGAACTCGGCGACGATCAGGCTGCCGCTGAAGCCGGCGGCGCCCGGGTCGTTGCTGTCGATGGCCGGGTGCGGGCCGGCAAGCACCACACGGCCCTCGGCCTTGAGCTGCTGCAGGCGTTCGATATGCGCGGGGCGGGCGGCCAGGCGGTTTTCCAGGGAGTTTTCGACGTCGCTGGCGATGATGGCGTAGAGCATGTCAGTCCTTGGGTTTGGAGGTGGAGGGGTCGGCATCGTGCAGGTGGCGCGACAGGTAGACCCCCTGGGCCACCAGGAACAGCACGGTCATGCCCAGGCTGCCGAATACCTTGAAGTCGACCCAGATGTCCTGGAAGGTGAAGGCGACGAACAGGTTGGCGGCGCCGCACACCAGGAAGAAGGCGATCCACGCCACGTTCAGGCGGTTCCACACTGTTTCTGGAAGTGTCAGGGCATGGCCCATGATGCGTTTGATCAGTACCCGGTCACCGATGAAGTGGCTGCCGGCGAACGCCAGGGCGAACAGCCAGTTGACCACGGGCGCCTTCCACTTGAGGAAGGTCTCGCTGTGGAAGGCCAGGGTCAGGCCACCGAACACCAGGCAGGCGACCAGGGTCAGCAACTGGCCCTTCTCCAGCTTGCCGTGGCGCAGGAACAGCGCGCCGTAGACCACCACGGAGCTGACGATCAGCATGGCGGTGGCGCTGTAGATCCCGCCGAACTCGAAGCCGTGGCCGGCGAATTCGACCGGGCGCGGGTCAAGCTTGTAGACGATGAAGAACAGCAGCAGCGGGATGAAATCGATGAATTGTTTCACAGTGGCAGCCAGAAGCGGGATGTGACGGCATAATAACAAACATCGATTCCTGCGAAAGCGCTCCTCCATGAATGTTGATCTGCACTGTCACAGCACGGCCTCCGACGGCGCCCTGTCGCCCACGGCACTGGTCGCCCGGGCCCATGAGCACGGGGTGCGCACGCTTTCGCTCACCGACCATGACACCCTCGAAGGCCTGCCGGAGGCGCGCCAGGCGTGCCTGGACAACGGCATGCAGTGGGTCAGCGGCGTGGAGCTGTCGTGCACCTGGGGCGGTGCCACCATTCATGTGCTGGGCTACGACTTCCCCCTCGACGCGCCGCCGTTGCTCGATGCCATCGCCAACCTGCACCGTGGTCGTTGGCTGCGCGCCGAGGAAATCGACCGCAAGCTGGCGGCCAAGGGCATGCCCGGCGCGCTGGACGGCGCGCGGGCCGTGCAGCAGGAACTGGGCGACAGCGGCAACGCCCCGGCGCGCCCGCACTTCGCCGAGTTCATGGTCCGCGCTGGCTTCGTCAAGGACCGCGGCGAGGCGTTCCGCAAGTGGCTGGGCGCCGGCAAGCTGGGCGACGTCAAGCTGCACTGGCCGACGCTTGAGGAAACTGTCGCGACGCTGCGTGAGTCCAATGCGTGGGTGAGCCTGGCCCATCCCATGCACTACGAACTGACCCGCAGCAAGCGCAGACGGCTGATTGCCGACTATATTCAGGCTGGAGGGCAGGCACTGGAAGTGGTCAACGGGATGATGCCGCCCGAGCAGGTGGGGACGATGTCGATCCTCACCCGTGAGTTCGGCCTGCTGGCAAGCGCCGGCAGCGACTTCCACGGCCCTGGCACCTGGGGCGAGATCGGTGCCTACCGGCCATTGCCTGAGGACCTGCCACCCCTGTGGCGCCGATTCCGACATGAACAGCCTATGGCGGTATGAACAGGACGACTTCGTGAGCCAATTTTTCCAGATTCATGCGGAGAACCCGCAGCCGCGCCTGATCAAACAGGCTGTCGAGATCATCCGCAAGGGTGGGGTGGTGGTTTATCCGACCGACTCGGCCTATGCCATGGGCTGCCAGATCGGTGACAAGGCTGCCATCGAGCGCGTGCGCCGCCTGCGCCAGCTGGACAAGCACCACAACTTCACCCTGCTGTGCTGCGACCTGTCCGAGATGGGCACCTTCGCCAAGATCGACACGGCGACGTTCCGCCTGCTCAAGGCCCACATTCCGGGCCCGTACACCTTCATCCTCAACGCCACCCGCGAGGTGCCGCGCCTGCTGATGCACGACAAGCGCCGCACCATTGGCCTGCGCGTGCCGTCCAACCCCATCGTCCTGGCCCTGCTCGAGGAACTGGGCGAACCGCTGATGAGCGTCAGCCTCATCCTGCCGGGCGACGAGGAGCCGATGACCGACCCCTACGAGATCCGCCAGCGCCTGGAGCACCACGTCGACCTGATCATCGACGGCGGCTTCGGCGACCTGAAGGCCTCGACCGTCATCGACCTGTCCGGTGACGAGCCCGAGCTAATCCGTGAAGGCTGCGGGGATCCGACGCCGTTCCTGGTCAACGCGTGAGCCAGGTACAAGCCCCCGAGGCGCCGGCCACAGAGGCGCAGACGCCGTTCCAGCTGCAACTGGCCCTGGTCTACGGCGAAGCCCTGACCGAGATGCCGGTCGACCTGTACATCCCGCCGGATGCCCTGGAAGTCTTCCTCGAAGCCTTCGAAGGCCCGCTGGACCTGTTGCTGTACCTGATCCGCAAGCAGAACGTGGACATTCTCGACATCCCCGTGGCCGAGATCACTCGCCAGTACATGAGCTATGTCGAGCTGATGAAGAGCGTGCGCCTGGAGCTGGCGGCCGAGTACCTGGTGATGGCCGCCATGCTCGCCGAGATCAAGTCGCGCATGCTGCTGCCGCGCTCCGGCGAGGTCGAGGAGGAGGAGGGCGACCCGCGCGCCGAACTGATTCGCCGGCTGCAGGAGTACGAGCGGTTCAAGGCCGCCGCCGAAGGTATCGATGAGTTGCCCAGGGTCGGACGCGAAGTCGTCGTGCCGCGCCTGGAGGCTCCGCAAGCCAAGGTGCGCAAGTTGTTGCCGGAGGTGGCGCTGGAAGAGATCCTGCTGTCCATGGCCGAGGTCATGCGCCGCAACGACCTGTTCGAGAGCCACCAGATCACCCGCGAGGTGCTGTCGACCCGCGAACGCATGAGCGAAGTGCTCGACCGCCTCAAGGGCGGTGCCTTCGTGCCCTTCGTCGAGCTGTTCACCCGCGAGGAAGGCAAGCTCGGCGTGGTGGTGACCTTCATGGCGATTCTCGAGCTGGTGAAGGAATCCTTGATCGAACTGGTGCAGAATGAGCCCTTCGCCCCGATTCACGTCCGTGCCCGGGCAGAATGACCTGACAACTATCGATGAACCTGAACGAACCCCGTGAACTGGCGTCGCTGATCGAGGCCTTCCTGCTTGCCTCGGGCAAGCCGCAATCCCTCGAGCGCCTGTACGAGCTGTTCGAGGAGGCCGAGCGCCCGGCCCCCGCCGTTTTCAAGAAGGCCCTGGAAGTGCTGGGCAAGTCCTGCGCTGGCCGCGCCTTCGAGCTCAAGGAAGTAGCGACCGGCTATCGCCTGCAGATCCGCGAGGACTACGCACCCTGGGTCGGCCGCCTCTGGGAGGAGCGTCCGCAGCGCTATTCCCGCGCGCTGCTGGAAACCATGGCGCTGATCGCCTACCGCCAGCCCATCACCCGTGGCGAGATCGAGGACGTGCGGGGTGTGGCGGTCAACAGCAACATCATCAAGACGCTCATGGAACGCGAGTGGATCCGCATCGTCGGCTACCGCGAGGTGCCCGGGCGACCGGCGATGTTCGCCACCACCAAGGCATTCCTCGATCATTTCAACCTCAAGAGCCTCGATGAGCTGCCGGCGTTGGCCGAGCTGCGCGAGCTGGAGGTGGAACCCGAGGTCGATCCGGACGATGCGCCGGTACCCGCACACCTGCAAGCCCTGGCCGATGCCAGCCTGGGCGAGGAGGGCGAGGAAATGGAGCCGAAGGAGGAGACCAGCTTCCGCTCGCTGCTGGTGGAGCTCGATGCAATGGAAGAAGGGCTCAAGATCGATTTCGATGATTTGCGCGATGAGGCTTCCACCGAGCCCGAGGACGAACCAAAGGCCTGACAACCTAACTCTGTGGAAGCTGGCTTGCGCCTTTGGGCGGAATCTGCTGAACGATCGGCAAAAACCTTCTACCCTCCAGTGCGTTCCCTTGCTGAACCGCGTATGATGCGCGCCCGCTTTCACTACTACACCGGGAGGTGCCCAGATGAGTGACAAAGACCTGCAAGACCAACAACCTACCCCGCCGTCCGGCGAAAAGCTGCAGAAGGTGCTGGCGCGCATCGGCGTCGGCTCGCGCCGTGACGTCGAGGCCTGGATCGGCCAGGGCCGGATCAAGGTCAACGGCGTCGAGGCCACCCTCGGCCTGCGCGTCGACCTGCACGACGCCATCACCGTCGACGGCAAGCTGATCAAGCGCGTCGAAGCCGCCGAGGCGACCCGCCGCGTAATCATGTACAACAAGCCCGACGGCGAGATCTGCACCCGTGACGACCCGGAAGGCCGCCCGACCGTGTTCGACCGCCTGCCGCGGCCGAAAGAGGGCCGCTGGATCAACATCGGCCGCCTGGACATCAACACCACCGGCCTGCTGCTGTTCACCACCGACGGTGAGCTGGCCAACCGCCTGATGCACCCGTCTTATGAAATGGACCGCGAGTACGCAGTGCGTGTGCGCGGCGAAGTCGACGACGACATGGTCGACCGGCTCAAGGCCGGCGTGGTGCTCGAGGATGGCCCGGCCAAGTTCACCGATATCCAGAAGGCGCCAGGTGGCGAAGGCTTCAACCACTGGTACCACTGCGTGGTGATGGAAGGACGCAACCGTGAGGTGCGTCGCCTGTGGGAATCCCAGGGTGTGGTGGTCAGCCGCCTGAAGCGCGTGCGTTTCGGCCCGGTGTTCCTCAACTCCGACCTGCCGATGGGCCGCTGGCGCGAAATGAGCCAGGGCGAGATCGACATTCTCGCCGCGGAAGTCGGCCTGCAGCCGGTGGCACTGCCGGAAATGAAGCTCAAGGCCAAGGACAAGCTCGAGCGCCTGCAGCGCAAGTCGACCCGTCCGCTGGGGCGTGGCGAGCGCGTGCGCACCCTGCGTCCTGCCGCCGAAGGCCAAGCCGAGCGTCCGGCACGTGCGCCGCGTGAAGACGCAGCGCCGCGCAAGGGCAGCCGCGGCAGCACGGTGGCCGAGCGTCCGAGCGAGATGCGCAAGCGTCCGTCCCGTCCTGAAGGCGACAAGCCGGCAGGTCGTGGTCGCGGCAAGCCGCGCGGCTGATTCGGCCCGGTAGCGAGAGAGCCAGCCTTCGGGCTGGCTTTTTTGTGCCTGCGGTAAATGGCCCATCGCGGGGCAAGCCGCTCCCACGAATAGTGTGCGCATCGAGGCAGCGGGCCTGCCCCGCAATGGGGCGCAAGGCGGCCCCAAGTACTTGAACGGACAGAAAATTTCCCGACTAGTGGCAAATTTTCAAACCACCTTGTAAAGAAAATTATACGTTTTTGGGCGTTTTACCGGGCTTAGCTGTGCTTTTCCATTCTTCGTCACAAAATCTTTCCAAAGCCTGCGCGCCAGAGCCTCCCCGGCCCTCTCCACCCCCTTCCCAAACCCCCGCCCAGGCGCTGAGATAGCGCCATTGCCGTGTGCAGAGCCAGGCAGGATCGCCAGGCACTTAAAACAACAAAATGGAGGCGCCATGCACGCCGATCACTCCGCCTTTTCAGGCCTTCACCCCAGGAACGCTGCGTTTTTTCCACAGGAAACGATGCAACGCGTTGACGCCTGCGCGTTTGCAGGGGTATACAATGCGCCGCGTTTTACCTGTGACTCCCTTGCGTACCGCGCACGCTTGCTGACACCCGGTTGATCCGCCCCTGGCCACCAAGGCCACGAGCGACTGCCCGTCACAAGTATCCAAGGTAACCACCTTGCCCATTCCGCTGCGCCACGAGTGCGGTGGGTCCGATTCCGTCACAGATAAAAACAAGCAGGTGACTTCGTTCATGAGTGGACATAACTCACAGTCCGGCGAACTCAAGCGTGGCTTGAAGAACCGCCATATCCAATTGATCGCCCTGGGCGGCGCCATCGGCACCGGGTTGTTCCTGGGCTCGGCCGGTGTGATGAAGTCCGCCGGTCCGTCGATGATCCTCGGCTATGCGATCTGCGGCTTCATCGCCTTCATGATCATGCGCCAGCTCGGCGAGATGATCGTCGAAGAGCCGGTGGCCGGTTCCTTCAGCCATTTCGCGCACAAGTACTGGGGCGGTTTCGCCGGCTTCCTATCGGGCTGGAACTGCTGGGTGCTGTATATCCTGGTGGGCATGTCGGAACTGTCGGCGGTGGGCAAGTACGTCCACTACTGGTGGCCGGAAATCCCGACCTGGGTAACCGCGGCGGCGTTCTTCCTGCTGATCAACGCGATCAACCTGATGAACGTGAAGTTCTTTGGCGAAGCCGAATTCTGGTTCGCCATCATCAAGGTGGTGGCCATCGTCAGCATGATCGGCCTGGGTGCCTACCTGCTGACCAGCGGCAGCGGCGGTCCTGAAGCCTCGGTGACCAACCTGTGGGCCCATGGTGGTTTCTTCCCGCACGGTGTCAGCGGGCTGGTGATGGCGCTGGCGTTCATCATGTTCTCCTTCGGTGGCCTGGAGATGCTCGGCTTCACCGCCGCCGAGGCCGACAAGCCGAAGACCGTGATCCCCAAGGCGATCAACCAGGTCATCTACCGCATCCTGATCTTCTATGTCGGCGCCCTGGTGGTGCTGCTGTCGCTGACCCCGTGGGACAACCTGGTGGCGAGCATCGACGCCTCCGGCGGCAGCTACGGCAGCAGCCCGTTCGTCCAGGTGTTCTCGTTGCTGGGCAGCGACGTGGCGGCCCACCTGCTGAACTTCGTGGTCCTGACCGCGGCGCTGTCGGTGTACAACAGCGGCACCTACTGCAACGCCCGCATGCTGCTGGGCATGGCCGAGCAAGGTGATGCGCCGGCGGCGCTGGCCAAGGTCGACCGCCGCGGCGTGCCGGTACGTTCGATCCTGGTCTCGGCAGCCGTGACCCTGATCGCGGTGCTGCTCAACTACCTGATGCCGCAGAATGCCCTGGAGCTGCTGATGTCGCTGGTGGTGGCGACCCTGGTGATCAACTGGGCGATGATCAGCTACTCGCACCTCAAGTTCCGCCAACACCTTGACCGCACCGGCCAGAAGCCGCTGTTCAAGGCCCTGTGGTACCCGTACGGCAACTACCTGGTGCTGGCGTTCGTGGTGCTGATCCTGGGCATCATGCTGCAGATTCCGGGCATCCAGGTGTCGGTGTACGCGATGCCGGTGTGGCTGGTAGTGATGTATGTGGCCTACCAGCTCAAGAGCAAGCGTGGCTCCCAGGCCAATGGCGCTGCCGGCAGCATCGCCAAGTAAGCGCTGAGGCGCACCAACAAGAAACCCGATGCCGAGTAACCGGCATCGGGTTTTTTGTTGCCCGTGCCCGCCTCAGATCTGTTCGAGCAACCAGCCACGAAACGCTCGCAACGATGGCAATGCCTCGTTCCTGGGCGGATAGATCAGGTAGTAGCTGCGCTGGCTGGCAAACGGTGTGCCCGGGCTGAACAGTTCGCCGCTGGCCAGTTCCTCCTGCACCAGGATCCTGGGCACCAGGCCAATGCCTATGCCTGCCCGAACTGCCTGAATCAAATGCGAGGTCAGCTCGAAACTTGGCCCAAGGCGCATCGCCCGGTGGGGCAGGGCATGGTGGGAAAACCACTCGCCCCAGGCATGGGGGTTGTTGGCGACGTTGAGCAGTACTTCCTCGCTGATCTTTTGCGGGCTCCATTGGCCATCCGCATTGGCTTCGGGTGGCAGGATCACCACCAATTCCTCGGCATGCAGGCGATGGCAGATCAGTCCGGGCAGGTCGTGGCTGGCAACGCCGATGGCCGCGTCGATTTCGCTAGTGTCGAAGTTGATGGCTTCGATACGTGAATGAATGTGTACCAGCATGCCGGGGTGAGCGCCGTAGAAGGCATGCAGGCGCGGTAGCAGCCATTTCGAGCCGAAGGTCGGCAGCGTTGCCAGGCGCAGGGTTCCGACGCCCGACTGATAGGCCAAGGCCTGCAGGGTGGCGCTGCGGATGCGCCCGAGGGCTTCGCTGAGTTCGCGCTGGTAGAGGCGGCCGACGTCGGTCAGTTGCACCTGACGCCCTTCGCGGCGAAACAGGGTGAGCCCCAGCTGTTGCTCCAGTGCCTGCACCTGCCGGCTCACCGCGCTCTGGGTCAGCGACAGCTCGGCGGCGGCGCGGGTATAGCTTTCATGCCGCGCGGCGGCCTCGAAAGCCAGCAGGAGCGACATCGAAGGGGTGAGGTGGCGGTAATTCATTCATAAAGCTCATCGATAGCGGCAGGAATATCCGTTTGCCCCTGGCGCGAAACTACAGGAACATTGACGTATTCGAAATCCTCCCATGATCCATTCATGCCGGAGCGACAAGATTTCCGTGAATTAGCCGATATCAAAGAGGCATCCTTCGATGATCGCCCAGCTGCCGCCCCGCGCGCCCGCCGCCCAATACCCCGAATTCCTCGACGCCCTGAAGAACAGCGGCTTCCGTGGCCAGATCAGCGCCGACTACGGCACCCGCACCGTGCTGGCCACCGACAACTCGATCTACCAGCGCCTGCCCCAGGCGGCGGTGTTCCCGCTGGACGTCGACGACGTGGCGCGGGTCGCCACGCTGATGGCCGAGCCGCGTTTTCGTGACATCAAGCTGACCCCGCGTGGCGGCGGTACCGGCACCAACGGCCAGTCGCTGACCGACGGCATCGTCGTCGACCTGTCGCGGCATATGAACAGCATCCTTGAAATCAACGTTGAGCAACGCTGGGTTCGGGTGCAGGCGGGTGTGGTCAAGGACCAGCTGAATGCCGCGCTCAAGCCCCACGGGCTGTTCTTCGCCCCGGAGCTGTCCACCTCCAACCGCGCCACCGTCGGCGGCATGATCAACACCGACGCCAGTGGCCAGGGCAGCTGCACCTACGGCAAGACCCGCGACCACGTGCTCGAATTGCACAGCGTGCTGCTCGGCGGTGAGCGCCTGCACAGCCTGCCGATCGACGATGCGGCGCTGGAGCAGGCCTGCGCCGCCCCAGGCCGGGTCGGCGAGGTGTACCGCATGGCCCGCGAGATCCAGGAAACCCAGGGCGAGTTGATCGAGAGCACCTTCCCCAAGCTCAACCGCTGCCTGACCGGCTACGACCTGGCGCACCTACGCGACGATCAGGGCCGCTTCAACCTCAACAGCGTGCTGTGCGGGGCCGAGGGCTCGCTGGGCTATGTGGTCGAGGCCAAGCTCAATGTGTTGCCGATCCCCAAGTACGCGGTGCTGGTCAACGTACGCTACACCAGCTTCATGGATGCCCTGCGCGACGCCAATGCGCTGATGGCGCACAGGCCGCTGTCGATCGAGACCGTAGACTCCAAGGTGCTGATGCTGGCGATGAAGGACATCGTCTGGCACAGCGTCGCCGAATACTTCCCGGCCGACCCCGAGCGCCCGACCCTGGGCATCAACCTGGTGGAGTTCTGCGGTGACGAACCGGACGAGGTCAACGCCAGGGTCCAGGCCTTCGTCGCGCACCTGCAGGCGGACAAGAGTGTCGAGCGCCTGGGCCACACCCTCGCCGAAGGCGCCGAAGCGGTGACCCGCGTCTATGTGATGCGTAAGCGCTCAGTAGGGCTGCTGGGCAACGTAGAGGGTGAAGTGCGCCCGCAGCCGTTCGTCGAGGACACCGCGGTTCCGCCGGAGCAACTGGCCGATTACATTGCCGACTTCCGTGCATTGCTCGATGGCTATGGCCTGGCCTACGGCATGTTCGGCCATGTCGATGCCGGTGTGCTGCACGTGCGCCCGGCGCTGGACATGAAAGACCCGGCCCAGGCCGCGCTGGTCAAGCCGATCTCCGATGCCGTGGCGGCGCTGACCAAGAGCTATGGGGGCCTGCTGTGGGGCGAGCACGGCAAGGGCCTGCGCTCGGAGTACGTGCCGGAGTACTTCGGCGAGCTGTACCCGGCGCTGCAGCGGCTCAAAGGCGCGTTCGACCCGCACAACCAGCTCAACCCGGGCAAGATCTGCACCCCACCGGACAGCGCCGAAGGCCTGACCCCGGTTGATGGCGTGACCCTGCGCGGCGACCTGGACCGCAGCATCGATGAGCGCGTGTGGCAGAGCTTCGGCAGCGCAGTGCACTGCAACGGCAACGGCGCCTGCTACAACTACGACCCCAACGACGCCATGTGCCCGTCGTGGAAGGCCACCCGCGAACGCCAGCACTCGCCCAAGGGCCGTGCCTCGCTGATCCGTGAGTGGCTGCGCCTGCAGGGCGAGGCGAACATCGATGTGCTCGCCGCCGCCCAGCGCAAGGCCTCCTGGCTCAAGGGGTTGCCGGCGCGGCTGCGCAACAGCCGTGCGCAACGGCAGGGGCAGCACGACTTCTCCCACGAGGTGTACGACGCCATGGCCGGTTGCCTGGCGTGCAAGTCCTGCGCGGGGCAGTGCCCGATCAAGGTCAACGTGCCGGATTTCCGCTCACGCTTCCTCGAGCTGTATCACGGCCGCTACCAGCGTCCGCTGCGCGACTACCTGATCGGCTCGCTGGAGTTCACCATCCCGTACCTGGCTCATGCGCCGGGCCTGTACAACGCGGTGATGGGCTCGAAGTGGGTGAGCAGGCTGCTGGCGGACAAGGTCGGCATGGTCGACAGCCCGCTGATCAGTCGTTTCAACTTCCAGGCCACCCTGACCCGTTGCCGGGTTCAGGTTGCCAGCGTGCCCGCGCTGCGTGAGCTGACCCCGGCCCAGCGCGAGCGCAGCATCGTGCTGGTGCAGGACGCCTTCACGCGCTATTTCGAGACGCCACTGCTGGCCTCGTTCATCGAGCTGGCCCATCGCCTGGGGCACAAGGTGTTCCTCGCGCCCTACAGCGCCAACGGCAAGCCGCTGCATGTGCAGGGTTTTCTCGGTGCCTTCGCCAAGGCGGCGGTCCGCAACGCCACCCAGCTCAAGGCCTTGGCCGACTGCGGCGTGCCGCTGGTGGGGTTGGACCCAGCGATGACCCTGGTCTATCGCCAGGAGTACCAGAAGGTCGATGGCGTGGAGTGCCCGTCGGTACTGCTGCCCCAGGAGTGGCTGATGAACGTGCTGCCCGAGCAGGCGCCGTTCAAGGCCGACAGCTTCCGCCTGATGGCCCACTGCACCGAGAAGACCAATGTGCCGGCCAGTACCAGGCAGTGGGAGCAGGTATTCGCCCGCCTGGGGTTGAAGCTGGTCACCGAGGCCACCGGCTGCTGCGGTATGTCTGGTACCTATGGGCACGAGGCGCGTAACCAGGAGGTCTCGAAGACCATCTTCGAGCAGTCCTGGGCGACCAAGCTGGACAAGGCGGGGGAGGCCCTGGCGACTGGGTATTCATGCCGCAGCCAGGTCAAGCGCATGACCGAGAAGCAACTGCGCCACCCGCTGGAGGTAGTGCTGCAGTTCGCGCAGCGCTAGTGATATTGTCGGGGCCGCTAGGCGGCCCAATCGCCGGCAAGCCGGCTCCCACTCTGATCGCATAAGCCCGAGACATGCGCTAACCCTGTGGGAGCCGGCTTGCTGGCGATTAGGCCGGTGAAGCTACAGCCGAATCAGGATTGATGTGCACTTTGGCGCATCCGCCGCGCCTGGCGATACAGGTACAGGCTCAGCACCAGCCCGCACGCCGCCGCCCCAGCCGCAAACAGGAACATCGAGGCAAAGCCGAAGCCAGCCGCCACGGCGCCCACCAACGGTCCGGTGATGCCCAGCGACAGGTCGATGAACAGCGAGTAGGCCCCCACCGCCGCGCCGCGGTTGGCCGCCGATACCTGGTTGACCGCCTCCACCCCCAGTGCCGGGAACACCAGCGAGAACCCGAAACCGCTCAACGCTGCACCCGCCAGGGCCAATCCGGGCGTCGGCGCCAGCCATAGCATCAGCAATCCCAGGGTTTCCACCGACAGGCAGACGACAGCGACGCGAAAACCGCCGATACGGTTGATCAGGTGGCCAAACAGCAGTCGTGCACAGATGAAGCTGGCGCCGAACAGGCTCAAGGTCAGTGCGGCGTCTGGCCAATCGCGGCTGGCATAGTACAGCGTGATGAAGGTGGCGATGGTGCCGAAGCCGATCGAGCCCAGGGCCAGGCCAGCTCCATGGGGGAACACTTTTCCCAGCACCCGCAGGAACGGCAGGCGAACGCCGGCGACCACCGGCGCGGCGCGTTTGGGCCAGGCCAGCAGCAAGCCGAGCGCGCCCAGCAGGATGATGCTCGCGCCCATGCTCCACAGGCCCAGTTGCTTGACCATCAGCACCCCCAGTGGCGCGCCGATGGCCAGTGCGCCATAACTGGCGATGCCATTCCACGAAATGACCTTGGCAGTGTTCTGCGAGCCGACCCGCCCGATCCCCCAGCCGATTGAACCCGATCCCACCAGGCTTTCGGCGCTGCCCAACACCAGGCGGCCGACGAACAGGCAAGCCAGGCTCATCCAGGGCAGGTGGGTAAGGAAGCTGCAGGCCAGCATCAAAACGCCGCTCAGGCCGCAGCCGAACAGGCCGTACATGACCGCTTTCTTGCTACCGAGGTTATCGATGACGCGGCTGGCGGTGGGGCGGCTGAGCAGGGTGGCCAGGTACTGCACACTGATCACCAGGCCCGCAATCACGGTACTGAAGCCCAGTTCGTTGTGTACGTAGCCGGGCAGCACGGCCAGCGGAATGCCGATGCTCAGGTAGCCGATGAAGGTAAACAGGACAATGGCGACCACCTGGGGCGTGGTCGCGAGGGATGAAGGCCGATGCTCGGGCATGATAGGTTCCGGAACCGATAAAGCGAATGCCGGGACATCATAGCCGCGCAGGCCAAGGTTTGTAGATGAAGGATTTCGTTGGAAGCGATGGCCGCCTTGACCACCGCCAGATTCTCTCGCAAGCGTCAGTTGTTGTACGGCAGCAGCCAACTGACGCTGAACTCGGCATTCGGGTAGTCAAGGCGTAGGCGGGGGAGGACAAAGCCGCCACAGGAGCGGCAAGTATCCATCAGGGTGAAGACCTTGATGCTGGCCACGTCGTCGGGCCGGTTGAGAAGGTCCTGGTTGATCGTCGAGGCGATCAGGCGCTCGGAGTCCAGGTGGCGGCGGTGGTTCCTGATGGTCAGCCAGTTGGCGCGTCGCAATACCGGGAGATGAGTGAAGCGTGGGTCCGGGTCCACCCCCTGCATGCGTGCGCGGGCGTCGATGTAGTCGATAGGTGGATGCTGGCCGGGCGCAGGGGTGGTGACAATGATTCCCCTTCTGGCCCGGCCGCCGGAAAGTGCGAAGTACACGCGGCGATTGCCGTTGCCGAAGGTGACTGTGGCGAAGGCCAGGTTGGCGCCCGACAGATGTTGCTTCAATTGTTCCATGCCGTCATCAGTGAGCATCTGGGCTAGGGTCATCGGGGCGTACTCGGCACGTGTGCCTGAGGCCGGCAGCAACCGATTGAGGATGCCGTTTACATGCAATTGCTCCACGGTGGTGAACCTGGCCAGGTTATGGAAGCGGGGGATGATTGATTTGTTCAGCCCCATCACGTCGGTGAGTGAAAAACCGGCCAGGCCATCCTGGGCATGGGCTGATGTCAGAATATTACGTGCGAAGAGTGGGTACTGCGATTCCTCCATTTGGTCGAGCGCACTATGCAGGGCGGTCGGCCCGGTGGGGGGCGCGGTGCGTCGCTGGTGGCGCATCCAGTCGCGCAACAAGCCTGCGAGGTTGTCGATGTCTTGTTGCAGGTCAGGTCGAGAGGCCACTATTCGATAGGTTTCGCTGACGTCAAGATACTGGGTGATGGCGTCGAGGTTAGTGACCCGGGTGAATGTCAGGCGTGTGCTTTGCTCTGGCACGGGATATCGGGTAGGGCTCAGCGTGCCATTTAGCAGGGCTGCTACCTGACTGCGTTGCCAAGCCTCGAAATCGAAAGGTGTGCCATAGAATACGCCGGTATCGGCTTCGACCAGCAACCAGTCCCGATCGCGATAGTGTACGCGAGCACCGCGCAAGGTACGCCGATCAGCGAGCACTCGGCTCAGCCTGCCAAGCCTTACGGGTGGGCAATGGCCGGTGAGCAGCGCGACTTGGTCGGCTGTCATGGAGGCGGGTAGGCCAAACCAGTGCTCGCTCAGGGGGTAGCCAGGCACTCCCTCGTTGTAACAGTGCGCAATGTTGGGTAACCCCATCAAATCGGCGTCTTCATCACTCAACGGTTTGAGAATCAAGCGTTGGGTGTGGTGGCCCCTGTTGGGCATCACTTCCTCGGTGTACTGCACCAGCCGGTTCTCCCTGATCATGACGTGGGCAACGCTATCGCTGTTCGCGCCGTTCGCCCGGTAGGTGATCGGTACTGGTTCGATGCGAATGGTCTCGAATGCCCGGCTGACCTGCTGGCCGTACGCTGGCGTGCCGGCTTGGTTGGCAACAGGCGCCAGCTGTATCGCAATCCCCTGTGGTGGCGCGTCGGGGTAAGGGGGGGGCAGGCGCACAGGGGGCTGTGACCACAGCAATGGCGTCTGTGGTACACGCTGGGCCAAGCCTGCGGATTGACCGATCCGGTGGCGGTAGGCGACACCATTGATGATTGCGTCTACATGATCAGGGTCGCGGAGGATAAAGATCGGGTAGACCACCGGGTTGGACGTCTTGTCCCAGGCCCGGGTGATATCCTCGCCTTCGCCGAGCAGCAGCGTGATGACATCGGGTTTATGGCCGGGTAGCAGTTTTTCTTGAGGGAGTACTGCGCCGAGCTGTGCGCGGGCACTCTCATCGAGGGCGCCGCTCCAGCTTCCGGAGCCTGCGCCATGGCGATACAGCTTGGCGGGTATCGGCTGGTCTTTCCAGTACCTGGCGGCTTGCAGCATTCCAAGGCGCATGGCGCTGGCGCTCTTGCCGGCCATACCATATAGCCTCGCCAGGGGCCTTATTATGCGCCCACCGAGGGCAAATGTTGAGCCCAGGGCGCCAAGGGCGTCCAAGCCGCAGCTCAGGGCTTCGGTACCACTGCGAACGTCCGCGCAGCTGAGTCCTGGCACAGTGTTGGAGAGCAGTCTTAACAGATAGCGCCCCGTGCTGTCCTTGCGCTTTTCGGCAAGAAAAAGTTCGAGAGGCGTTGCGCCCTTGCCGCTGCTGTAAAGCTCATCGCGGTTCCCCAGGGCCACCGAAGTGGCGTAACAGCGGGCCAGTGCCTGCAACCGGTCTTCGTTCGGTGCACTGGCCAGCGCGACAGTTTCTGCAATGGAGCTGGTGTGCCAGGGGAGATCGACTTCGTTGTACTCCCGGTAGTCGAAATGAAGTGTTGCGGTCCATACCGCGCGCCGCTGTGCGGTAACGACGTGGCGGCGCCATTTCAATGTTTCCGGAAACAGTTCATAAAGGGTATCTGCCGCCTCCCCGGGAAGATAGACGACTATCCCTTGGGTGCCGATTTCTGGCTTCCAGTCAGAGGCCGGCGAGTGTTCCTGCCTGGGAATGCCGCCTTTGACAGGACCTATGTAGGTCGGCCAAGTGACCGCATGGCACTGCCACCTGCCGTCACGCAATTGGCGTTGAGCCGTTTGCGGAAGATGGCGCAGCAAGCGGTGCATCATGTCTTCGTAGACTGCCTGGGCGCGTCGTTGCCACGCCTTGAATTCATGGTCGTAGAGTGCCGTGGCGTCAGGCAGTTTGCTGTGCTGGTAGCCAGCGCCATGGTCCAGATAAGCGTTGAGGTGCAACTGCTTGTCCGCATTTCTGCTGTCAGGCGCGATCCCCGCCTGGCGTAGTTGCCAGCTGGCAAGATCGAAACGATCAGGCAGGTCCCGCAAGCTTTCTCGATCCCACGCAATGAGGTAGTGGTCATAAGCCTGTTGCCAGTGTGATTGCGACCATGGCGGCGACTCGGTGAGGATACCCTGCAACTGCGCCCACTCAGCGAGGGTTTGGGCCAGAACCCGTTCGAACACCGCGGTGTCCTTCTCAGGCAGGTTGGTGGCGCCCTCCGCAGCGTCGAAGGTCACCGGTTTGCGCCGGGCCTGCAACAGGTAGGCGCCTTGGCGCAGGTTGGCCCAGCGCAAGTCGGGCTCATACAGATAGTCAGGGGAGTCATCGTCGATCAGCAATTCTGGCGCGAAACGGCGTATCAGCAGTTCGGCGGCGATTTCCGCCATGGCGGGTACACCGCCGAGATGCATGTAGAGACTGTTGACCAGGTCGAGCCGAATCTCGCTGAAGTGTTCGTACTTGTTATGGGCATTGAACAGCTCGAAATCCAGAATGTGGCCTGGTCGGCGCTGCTCCGCTGGATAGAGTGCATCGATCAGCGCCTGCTCAGCGAGGGCGCGATGCAGTGCAGCGGTTGTCGGGGTGTAGTCCCCTTGGGCTGCCGTCGCCAGGCGCTGGCCCAGGCGTTCGAAAGCTCTGGCGCCAAGCAGCGCTTCGACGACCTGTCCAGGCGGTGCATTCAGGGCCGAACCGTCCATTGCGATGCGCCCAGAAGGGTTCGCCAGCCCGCCCGCCTCGCGCTCGCGAGTGGTGGGATGCCTGTATCGCAATCCTTGGTAGTAGAACGACGCCTGCGCTTGGTTGAGCAGCTTTTCGAACAGGCTGCTGCCGGGAGCATGTGCGAACAGGTGGCCGGCGAGGAGCGGGAGATCAAGGTACTTGCTGGTTTCCAGGGGGGTGTGCCAGCCGCGGTTGGATGCTGCGGTCAGTTGGCCGCGAAGCAGCAGCGTTGCTATGAGATAGGCGTCCGTACGTCTGAGACTCGGGTAATGGTGCCAAAGTGCTTGGCCAAAGCTGCAGACTGCATAAGAGGCGTGCAGATGCGCTCGTGGAAGCAGTTCGGGAAACTTGTGGGTGTCGGCGTCTTTGATGAGCTGTCTGGCCAAGCTTGCATAAAACAGCGCGCAATCGTCCAGGTTCACCTGCAGGGACGTTTCACGCCCTAGAAAACGATTGAGGTGCTGTTTAGCGCTGTCCTTGGCCAGAGCTGCATCCAGGGCGCCTTCAAGCTCCAGGTCAAGCAGCGTTGACGGGTAAAGTGCGCCAAGATCGAATGCTCGATCAAAATGGTCGCTCAGTGAGGTGGCGACGTCTTGTGCACCGGAAAGCTCACTGATGACAACGACCTGTGCCGGGGTAAGTGCGCGAATCCTAGCCCTTTCGGCAGAATCGAGGGTCGAGCGACGTGACATGGCGGCCTCCGCTGTGTGAAAGGCGTCAGTCTGTCGAAACCGGGTACGGCCAGGGCGGTGCCAGGGCACCACACACTGGTGGAGGGAGTTGGCGGTGTGAAAACGTGATGACGGGGATATCCCGCAGGTCAGCCGTTTTCACACTGTCGCAGGGGTGCGCGGCTATTCCTGGTCGGCGCTGGATTGATCGTCACCGTCCTGCTCGACGCCGGGCGTCGGTTCAGCGTGGACAGCAACGGATTGCTCTTCAGGGTTCAGGCTTGGGAAGGGAAGATTCGGGATTTCATGCATCTCGTCGTTCCTCGCAAGTGTGAGTGAAAAGGCAGCGCTTGGCGCATATGAGGCTTCGAAAAGCTGGGGCAGGATACAGCAGTCTGGATGACAGTTTGCGATTTTTCATGGGCGCTGGTCGATTTTCGCGGGCGGCTATCGAACATCGGGAAGCAGGAAGGGCGCGAGAGCGAGCAGCCCGCGACAGTGTTATCGCGGGCTGCTCGCGGGCCATCGGCCAGGTTCAGCGACAGACGTCGGCGACGGCCGCTGCCAGCTGTTCCAGGCGCTTGGCGTCCGCTCCGGCGATGTTCGCCCGGCCGGTACCGACCATGTATACGCTGTGTCGCTCGCGCAGCAGACGCACCTGTTCGGGATTCAGCCCGGTGTAGGAGAACATCCCGCGTTGCGCGGCGATATGCGCGAAGCGCCCGGCCAGGCCATGGGGCTCCAGCGCTTTCACCAGGCCGACGCGAAGCTCGGCGATGCGCTGGCGCATGGCGTTCACTTCCTCGATCCACAACGCCTTGAGTGCCGGGTCACCGAGAATCTCGGCGACCACCGCCGCGCCATGGTCTGGCGGCGTCGACCACAGGTTGCGCGCAATGAACGCCAGCTGGCTGCGCACATCCTGCAGTTTATCGGCGTCGTGGCTGCACACCAGCAGGGCGCCGGTGCGCTCACGGTACAGGCCGAAGTTCTTCGAGCAGGAGCTGGTGATCAGCAGTTCCGGCAGTTCGGCGGCGAACAGGCGCACTGCCCAGGCGTCCTCCTCCAGGCCGTCACCGAAGCCCTGGTAGGCAAAGTCGATCAATGGCAGCAAGTTGCGCCGCTTGACGATGTCGAGCACCGCGCGCCAGTCGTCCCGGCCCAGATCGAAGCCGGTGGGGTTGTGGCAGCAGGCGTGCAGCAACACCACGTCGCCTTGTGGTGCTTGCTCCAGTGCGGCGAGCATGGCGTCGACGTTCAGGCGGTTGTCCGCGCCCACGTAGGGGTAGTGCGACACCTTGAGCCCGGCACCGGCGAAGATCGTCTCGTGGATCGGCCAGGTCGGGTCGCTCAGCCAGATACCGCGGCCCGGCAGGCAGTGGGCGATAAACTCCGCCGCCAGGCGCAGGGCACCTGTGCCGCCAGGGGTCTGGGTGGCGCCGGCGCGCTGGCTTTTGAGCAGCGTGGAATCGCTGCCCAGCACCAGCTCGCTGACCAGGCGTCCAAAAGCTGCATCGCCATGACCGCCAACATAGCTCTTGGTGGCTTGCCGCTCGACCAGGCGTTGCTCAGCCTGCTTTACCGCCGCCGGAATCGGCGTCAGCCCCTGAGCGTCCTTGAACACGCCGACACCCAGGTCGAACTTGGCCGGGTTGCCGTCGCGGGCGTAGGCTTCCATCAGCCCCAGGATCGGGTCGCCAGGGACCCGAGCGATGGCGGCGAAGTGCATCACTTGCGCCCTTCGGCAGTCTTGGCGACCTCGTCGGTGCGCGCGCACATGATGAAGTCGTTGCGGTGCAGGCCTTTGATCGAGTGGCTCCACCAGGTCACGGTGACCTTGCCCCACTCGGTCAGCAGGCCAGGGTGGTGGCCTTCGGCTTCGGCGATCTCGCCGATGGCGTTGGTGAAGGCCAGGGCGTGCTTGAAGTTCTTGAACAGGAACACGCGCTCGAGCTCCATGTGGCCGTCGCGGGTTTCGATGTTCCAGTCCGGGATCAGTCGGATCAGTTCCGCCAGCTCCTCGTCGGTGACTTTCGGCGCATCGGCGCGGCAGGCTTCGCAGTGGGCTTGGTTCAAGGCATTCATGGGTGTTTTCCGGTTTGAGTTGTTATCGACAGGGGCGCTCAGGCAGCGACCTTGGGTGGAAACTTCGGTGCGTGCAGGCCCAGCTGCATGGCCTGGTGGACCATGGCCATGATGTCTTCGTGGGCCAGGTCGAACAGACGCTTCATGTTCGGCAGGACGAAGTACAAGGGCTGCAGGATATCGATGCGGTAGGGCGTGCGCATGGCTTCGATCGGGTCGAAGGCCTGGTGCTCTGGTTCGCTGGACAGGCTGTAGACCGTCTCTTTCGGCGAGGAGAGGATGCCGCCGCCGTAGATCTTGCGGCCTTGCGCGGTCTCCATCAGGCCGAACTCGATGGTCATCCAGTACAGGCGCGCCAGGTAGACACGCTGTTCCTTGGTCGCCGCCAGGCCGAGCTTGCCATAGGTGTGGGTGAATTCGGCGAAGAACGGGTTAGTCAGCAGCGGGCAGTGGCCGAAGATCTCGTGGAAGATGTCCGGCTCCTGCAGGTAGTCCAGCTCTTCCGGGGTGCGGATGAAGGTGGCGACCGGGAAGCGCTTGCTGGCCAGCAGTTCGAAGAAGGTCTGGAAGGGGATCAGCGCAGGGACGCGGGCGACCTGCCAGCCGGTGGTGGCGCCAAGCACCTTGTTGACTTCGCCCAGCTGCGGGATGCGGTCATGGGGCAGCTTGAGCTGGTCGATGCCGTCGAGGTACTCCTGGCATGCCCGGCCTTCGATCACTTTCAACTGACGGGTGATCAGGGTGTTCCACACCGCATGCTCTTGCTGCGGGTAGTCGATAAAGCCATGCGCATCGGGCTCGCGTGCCACGTACTGCGTCTGTTTCATGTGGCTCTCCTGGTGAGGGCGTTCTTGTTATGTACAGGACATACCTTAGGAATATCCCTACAAACGAGGTTTTGCACCGGGGTGCGCGCCCGTCCTGCGCCGCCGTTTATCTTCTGTGCGTAACGATAATTTTACAAAATTAGCGTCATCCCGGAAAATCACGGACATCGAGCTGGGCAGACGGCTATTTTTGTCAGCTTATCTTTACGACTTTTCCGTGGCGCGAGCAAAAACTCGGCCCCTTAGAGAGCCTTCATGCGCATCAAAGTGCATTGCCAGAACCGCATCGGCATTTTGCGGGACATCCTCAACCTGCTGGTGGAGTACGGGATCAACGTGTTGCGCGGCGAAGTGGGGGGAGACCATGGCAATGCCATCTACCTGCACTGCCCGAACCTGATCAACCTGCAGTTCCAGGCCCTGCGGCCCAAGTTCGAGTCGATCGCCGGGGTGTTCGGGGTCAAGCGCGTCGGCCTAATGCCCAGCGAGCGCCGGCACATGGAGCTCAATGCGCTGCTGGGGGCGTTGGACTTCCCGGTGCTGTCGATCGACATGGGCGGCAGCATCGTCGCCGCCAACCGCGGCGCGGCGCAGCTGCTCGGCGTACGGGTGGATGAAGTACCGGGCATTCCGCTGTCGCGATATGTCGAGGACTTCGACCTGCCGGAGCTGATACGGGCCAACAAATCGCGGATCAACGGCCTGCGGATCAAGGTCAAGGGCGATGTGTTCCTGGCCGATATCGCACCGCTGCAGTCCGAGCATGACGACAGTGAAGCCCTGGCCGGCGCGGTAATCACCTTGCACCGCGCGGACCGTATCGGTGAGCGCATCTACAACGTGCGCAAGCAGGAGTTGCGTGGGTTCGACAGCATCTTCCAGAGCTCACGGGTAATGGCCGCCGTGGTGCGCGAGGCGCGGCGCATGGCGCCGTTGGACGCACCGCTGCTGATCGAGGGCGAGACCGGCACCGGCAAGGAGCTGCTGGCGCGGGCCTGTCACCTGGCCAGCCCGCGTGGCCAGGCGCCGTTGATGGCGCTCAACTGCGCCGGCCTGCCCGAGTCGATGGCCGAGACCGAGCTGTTCGGCTATGGGCCGGGGGCGTTCGAGGGCGCGCGGGCCGAGGGCAAGCTGGGGCTGCTGGAGCTGACGGCCGGCGGCACGCTGTTCCTCGACGGGGTGGGGGAGATGAGCCCGCGCTTGCAGGTCAAGTTGCTGCGCTTCCTGCAAGATGGCTGTTTCCGTCGGGTCGGCAGCGACGAAGAGGTGTATCTGGATGTGCGGGTGATCTGCGCGACCCAGGTCGACCTGTCCGAACTGTGTGCCCGTGGCGAGTTCCGCCAGGACCTCTACCACCGCCTCAACGTGCTGTCGCTGCACATCCCGCCGCTGCGCGAATGCTTGGATGGCTTGGAAGGGCTGGTGCAGCATTTCCTCGACCAGGCCAGTCGGCAGATCGGCTGCCCGCTGCCGCGCCTGGCGCCGCCGGCGATGGAAAAACTCGGCCAGTATCATTGGCCGGGCAATGTGCGCCAGTTGGAAAACGTGTTGTTCCAGGCAGTGTCACTGTGCGAAGGCGGGGTGGTGAAGAGCGAACATATCCGCTTGCCGGATTATGGCGCGCGTCAACCGTTGGGCGAGTTTTCCCTGGATGGCGATCTTTCGCAAATTGTCGGGCGGTTTGAAAGGGCGGTATTGGAAAGTTTGATGAGTGAATTTCCAAGTAGTCGGGCGCTGGGGAAAAGATTAGGCGTTTCCCATACGACCATTGCCAACAAGTTGCGAGATTATTCGCTGAACAAGTCGGCGGAATAATCTGGAAGTTTATCGAGGCTTGAATTGATCGCGGGGCAAGCCCACACACGAATGCAGTGGTGGGAGGGGCTTGCCTCGCGATAAGCCTATGGTCTCAGCCGTTGGAGCAACCGTTGCCCATCACGCGGTATTCGAGAATGTGCTTCTGGCCCTGGGAGTCCTCATAGGTCATGCGCGCAGGCACCACTTCGCAGACGTTCGGCACTTCGCTCATGGAGATGACGCGGGCGATATCCAGGTGCTGCGAATAACTGTACTGTTCAACCGGAATCTGCTCGACATCTTTTGCTTCGCCGGCCAGTGCCGCGCCGCAAAAACCGCCAAGTACCAATACCAGTAAAGCTTTCATTTTCAATTTACCTGTCTAAGGTCGTGAGGGGGCGCGCGGCGCTTGTGGCGCCGCGAGTGCAACTAAGTTTCAACTATCAGGATAAGGTGCGGATTAACGTTGCCTTCGTGGGGGCTGTTTCCAAGTTAATCGCGTTGCCGTTGCTGGCGAGGTGAATTCTAGGAGGGTGGTCCGGGCTGAAACAGAGCGGGTTTTGATAAAGTCTTTTGACAGAATCTGTAACAATCACTGGCAAAGCGCTGCCTTTTGCCGCCGGCGATGGCTGGATGCCTTGCGCTAGAGCGGTTGCTGTAAATTCGTGGGCTGACGGTTCGTCGCGTTACTACCAACGTCGAATGGTCTTTGTCGCTCTGGTACAGTTACAAACGCTTCCATACAAAAACAACTATTACACCGAGGTAACACAGATGAGTGCGGCTCCACTGTATCCCGTTCGTCCCGAGGTTGCGGCCAGTACCCTGACCGACGAGGCCACCTACAAGGCCATGTACCAGCAATCGGTGATCAACCCGGACGGCTTCTGGCGCGAGCAGGCCCAGCGTCTGGACTGGATCAAGCCCTTCACCAAGGTCAAGCAGACCTCGTTCGACGACCACCATGTCGATATCAAATGGTTTGCCGACGGCACTCTGAACGTCTCCTACAACTGCCTGGACCGCCACCTCGAAGAGCGCGGCGACCAGCTGGCGATCATCTGGGAAGGCGACGACCCTTCCGAGCATCGCAACATCACCTACCGTGAGCTCCACGAGCAGGTCTGCAAGTTCGCCAACGCCCTGCGTGGCCAGGACGTGCACCGGGGTGACGTGGTCACCATCTATATGCCGATGATCCCCGAGGCCGTGGTCGCCATGCTGGCCTGCGCGCGCATCGGGGCGATCCACTCGGTGGTGTTCGGCGGCTTCTCGCCCGAGGCGCTGGCCGGCCGCATCATCGACTGCAAGTCCAAGGTGGTGATCACCGCCGACGAAGGCCTGCGTGGTGGCCGCCGTACCCCGCTCAAGGCCAATGTCGACCTGGCCTTGACCAACCCTGAAACCAGCAGCGTGCAAAAGATCATCGTGTGCAAGCGCACCGGTGGCGACATCGCCTGGCACCAGCACCGCGATATCTGGTACGAAGACCTGATGAAGGTCGCCTCCAGCCACTGTGCGCCGAAAGAAATGGGTGCCGAGGAGGCGTTGTTCATCCTCTATACCTCCGGCTCCACCGGCAAGCCCAAGGGCGTGCTGCACACCACCGGTGGCTACCTGGTGTATGCCGCGCTGACCCACGAGCGCGTGTTCGACTATCGCCCGGGCGAAGTGTACTGGTGCACCGCTGACGTGGGTTGGGTCACCGGCCACAGCTACATCGTCTATGGCCCGCTGGCCAATGGTGCGACCACGCTGCTGTTCGAAGGTGTGCCGAACTACCCGGACATCACCCGCGTGTCGAAGATCGTCGACAAGCACAAGGTCAACATCCTCTACACCGCGCCGACCGCCATCCGCGCCATGATGGCCGAGGGCGAGGCGGCGGTCGCCGGCGCCGATGGCTCCAGCCTGCGCCTGCTGGGTTCGGTGGGCGAGCCGATCAACCCTGAAGCCTGGAACTGGTACTACAAGACAGTCGGCAAGGAACGTTGCCCGATCGTCGATACCTGGTGGCAAACCGAGACCGGCGGCATCCTCATCAGCCCCTTGCCGGGCGCCACGGGGCTCAAGCCGGGTTCGGCGACCCGTCCGTTCTTCGGCGTGGTGCCGGCACTGGTGGACAACCTGGGCAACCTGATCGACGGCGCCGCCGAGGGCAACCTGGTGATCCTCGATTCCTGGCCGGGCCAGTCGCGTTCGCTGTACGGCGACCACGACCGCTTCGTCGACACCTATTTCAAGACCTTCCGTGGCATGTACTTCACCGGTGACGGCGCCCGTCGCGACGAAGATGGCTACTACTGGATCACCGGCCGCGTGGATGACGTGCTCAACGTTTCTGGCCACCGCATGGGCACCGCCGAGATCGAGAGCGCGATGGTGGCGCATCCGAAGGTCGCCGAGGCGGCGGTGGTGGGCGTGCCGCACGACATCAAGGGGCAGGGCATCTATGTCTACGTCACCCTGAACGCCGGCGAGGAATCGAACGAGCAATTGCGCCTCGAGTTGAAGAATTGGGTGCGCAAGGAGATCGGCCCGATCGCTTCGCCGGACGTCATCCAGTGGGCGCCGGGGCTGCCGAAGACCCGCTCGGGCAAGATCATGCGCCGCATCCTGCGCAAGATTGCCACTGGCGAGTACGATGCGCTGGGCGATATCTCCACCCTGGCCGATCCAGGGGTGGTGCAGCACCTGATCGATACCCACAAGGCGATGAGCCTGGCTTCGGCCTGAGTCGAACCATCGCGGCAAGTCGGCTCCTGACGGTCGTGGGAGCGGGCTTGCCTCGCGATGAGGCTGTCACAAAAACCCCCGCCCATATCCGGCGGGGTTTTTGCTTTACTGATACAAACTGTTACTCCGAGAGTCATCGGTAACCGTCGCTGTCACCGATTGCGCCCAAATGCGGGGCTTGTGGAAACATCTGTATGCCAAATGGGTGCATTCTGCGAGCGTTTCGTGCAGGCTCGCACGCTGCGCTTGCCGGAATACAAGGCTTTGCCAATAATGGGCCCGCTTATTGCTTTGGGTATAGGTTATTTCTCTTTTGCTCTTGCATATCTCGCGGGAGCTGTCAATATCGCCCGCCGCGGTTCCTGGCGCTTCTGTAATTAGTTGTCGCTTTGAAGAAATATCGACCACCGGGCTGTCGCTAGAATGCCACTCACTCGCTCGTGGTCTGCGACCTTGGTCGAAACCTGCGCGGCTCGCGCTGTACCCATTCGCATATCGGGCAGCTGTTACAACTGCCTTGTATTGCCCCGTACCGATGGAGTTACCTGATGAAGAAGCTCGCACTGCTTGGCGCCTTGGCGCTTTCCGTGTTTTCCCTGGTATCGCAGGCCGATGAGAAGCCGTTGAAGATCGGTATCGAGGCCGCCTACCCACCCTTCGCCTTCAAGCAGCCCGATGGCAGCCTCGCCGGCTTCGACTACGACATCGGCAACGCCCTGTGCGAACAGATGAAAGCCAAGTGCACCTGGGTCGAGCAGGAGTTCGACGGTCTGATCCCAGCACTGAAAGTGCGCAAGATCGACGCCATCCTGTCGTCCATGTCGATCACCGACGACCGCAAGAAGTCGGTCGACTTCACCAAGCGCTACTACCTGACCCCGGCGCGCCTGGTGATGAAGGAAGGCACCACCGTCAGCGACAGCCTGGCTGAGCTCAAGGGCAAGAAGATCGGCGTGCAGCGCGGTTCGATCCACGACCGTTTCGCCAAGGAAGTCCTGGCCCCGCAAGGCGCCACCGTGGTGCCCTACGGTACCCAGAACGAAATCTACCTGGATGTCGCCGCCGGCCGCCTGGACGGCACCGTGGCCGATGCCACCCTGCTCGAGGACGGCTTCCTGAAGACCGATGCTGGCAAGGGCTTTGCCTTCGTCGGTCCGGCCTTCACCGACACCAAGTACTTCGGTGATGGCGTCGGTATCGCCGTGCGCAAGGGCGACACCGCCAACGCCGAGCGCATCAACGCCGCCATCGACGCGATCCGCGCCAACGGCAAATACAAAGAGATCGAGAAGAAGTACTTCAACTTCGACATCTACGGTCCAGACTCGAAGTAACCATCGAGTTTCACCTGTGCAATGGTGCAAACAGCAGAATCTCTGAGGTTTGCACCATTTTTCATTCCCAAGCCCTGAGGAATTCGAATCATGTTGAAAGGCTATGGGGCAGTCATCCTCGACGGGGCGTGGCTGACGCTGCAGCTCGCCCTGTCGTCGATGGCCCTGGCCATCGTCCTCGGCCTGATCGGCGTGGCGCTGCGTTTGTCGCCGGTGCGCTGGTTGGCCTGGCTGGGGGACCTGTACTCCACGGTGATCCGTGGCATCCCTGACCTGGTCCTGATCCTGCTGATTTTCTATGGCGGCCAGGACATCCTCAACCGGGTGGCGCCGCTGCTCGGCTATGACGACTATATTGACCTCAATCCCCTGGTCGCCGGCATCGGCACGCTGGGCTTCATCTTTGGCGCGTACCTGTCGGAAACCTTCCGCGGTGCCTTCCTCGGCATCCCCAAGGGCCAGGCAGAGGCGGGCGCGGCCTACGGCATGAGCGGTGTCCAGGTGTTCTTCCGCATCATGGTGCCGCAAATGATCCGCCTGGCGATCCCGGGCTTCACCAACAACTGGCTGGTGTTGACCAAGGCGACTGCGCTGATTTCGGTGGTCGGCCTGCAGGACATGATGTTCAAGGCCAAGCAGGCGGCGGATGCCACCCGCGAACCCTTCACCTTCTTCCTCGCGGTGGCGGCGTTGTACCTGGTGCTGACCAGTGTCTCGCTGCTGGCGCTGAAGTATCTCGAGAAGCGCTACTCGGTGGGCGTCAAGGCGGCTGAACTATGATCTTCGACTACAACGTCATCTGGGAAGCCATGCCGCTGTACCTGGGCGGTCTGCTGACCACCCTCAAGCTGCTGGCGCTGTCGCTGCTGTTCGGCCTGCTGGCGGCCATCCCGCTGGGCCTGATGCGCGTCTCGAAACAGCCGCTGGTGAACATCAGCGCCTGGCTGTACACCTACGTCATTCGCGGCACGCCGATGCTGGTGCAGCTGTTCCTGATCTACTACGGCCTGGCCCAGTTCGAGGCGGTGCGCGAGAGCATCTTCTGGCCGTGGCTGTCCAGCGCGACCTTCTGCGCCTGCCTGGCTTTTGCCGTCAACACCAGCGCCTACACCGCCGAGATCATCGCCGGCAGCCTCAAGGCCACGCCCCATGGCGAGATCGAGGCGGCCAAGGCCATCGGCATGTCGCGCATGAAGATGTACCGCCGCATCCTGCTGCCTTCAGCGCTGCGCCGGGCGCTGCCGCAGTACAGCAACGAAGTGATCATGATGCTGCAGACCACCAGCCTGGCGTCGATCGTCACCCTGATCGACATCACCGGTGCCGCGCGCACGGTCAACGCCCAGTACTACCTGCCTTTCGAGGCCTACATCACGGCGGGCGTGTTCTACCTGTGCCTGACCTTCATCCTCGTGCGCCTGTTCAAGATGGCCGAACGCCGCTGGCTCGGTTACCTGGCGCCGCGCAAGCACTGACCGCTCTGTGAGATCCGACAGTATGTACAAACTCCAAATCCAAGACCTGCACAAGCGCTACGGCAGCCATGAGGTGCTCAAGGGCGTCTCCCTCGAAGCCAAGGCAGGCGACGTGATCAGCATCATCGGCTCCAGCGGTTCGGGCAAATCGACCTTCCTGCGTTGCATCAACCTGCTGGAGCAGCCGCACGCGGGCAAGATCCTGCTCAACAACGAAGAGCTCAAGCTGGTCGCCGGCAAGGATGGCGCGCTCAAGGCTGCCGACCCGAAACAGCTGCAGCGCATGCGTTCGCGCTTGTCGATGGTGTTCCAGCACTTCAACCTGTGGTCGCACATGACTGCGCTGGAAAATGTCATCGAGGCGCCGGTGCACGTGCTGGGCGTGAACAAGAAGGAAGCGCTGGAGAAGGCCGAGCACTACCTGGCCAAGGTTGGCGTATCCCACCGCAAGGACGCGTTCCCCGGGCACATGTCCGGTGGCGAGCAGCAGCGTGTGGCCATTGCCCGCGCCCTGGCCATGGAACCGGAGGTGATGCTGTTCGACGAGCCGACTTCGGCGCTGGATCCGGAGCTGGTGGGCGATGTGCTCAAGGTCATGCAATCTCTGGCCCAGGAAGGCCGCACCATGGTAGTGGTCACCCACGAGATGGGCTTTGCACGCGAGGTTTCCAACCAGCTGGTGTTCCTGCACAAGGGCCTGGTGGAAGAGCGGGGCTGCCCGCGTGAAGTGCTGGTTAATCCACAGTCGGAGCGCCTCAAGCAGTTCCTTTCCGGCAGCCTGAAGTAAAGGCTGCACTTTTGCACCATGATGGGGCATGCTGCGCAACGCACGCAGCATGCCCCGGCGCCACAAGCGCGACCCTCCTTTTCAGGTTTCGGACCACGCCCTATGACCACCCAGCGAATCGGATTTCTCATCTGGCCCAGCACCAAGCCGCTGACCCTGGCGTTGGCCGAAGAGGTGTTGCAGGTGGCCCAGCGGGTGCATCCGGATGTGGTCTACACAATGTCCTTCCTGCAAGCCGAGGCTGGGCAGGAGGGCGCCTGGCGCCTGCCGGGCGAAGCGTGGGTCGGACGCCTGGAGGGCTATCACAAGCTGTTCCTGCTGGCTGATGAGCCGCCGGCGGCGATCGGTTCGGCATTGTCCGCCGCGCTCAAGCAGTTGGCGCGCAGCGGTTGCATGATCGGCGGCTTGTCGGCGGGGGTTTATCCGCTGGCGGCGCTGGGCCTGCTCGACGGCTACCGCGCCGCGGTGCATTGGCGCTGGCAGGATGATTTTGCCGAGCGCTTCCCCAAGGTGATCGCCACCAGCCATCTGTTCGACTGGGATCGCGATCGCCTGACTGCCTGCGGCGGCATGGCGGTGACTGACCTGCTGCTGGCGGTGCTGGCCCGGGACCATGGGGCGGAGCTGGCCGGCGCGGTGTCGGAAGAGCTGGTGGTCGAGCGCATTCGCGAAGGTGGCGAGCGCCAGCGCATCCCGCTGCAGAACCGCCTGGGCTCCAGCCACCCCAAGCTCACCCAGGCGGTGCTGCTGATGGAGGCCAACATCGAAGAGCCGCTGACCACCGACGAGATCGCCCAGCATGTGTGCGTGTCCCGCCGCCAGCTGGAGCGGATCTTCAAGCAGTATCTCAATCGCGTGCCCAGCCAGTACTACCTGGAGCTGCGCCTGAACAAGGCGCGGCAGATGCTGATGCAGACCAGCAAGTCGATCATCCAGATCGGCCTGTCCTGCGGGTTCTCCTCCGGGCCGCATTTCTCCAGCGCGTACCGCAATTTCTTCGGCGCCACGCCGCGCGAAGACCGTAACCAGCGACGTAACAGCAGCCCGTTCGAGCTGAGTTCGGCGCCGGCCGAGCGCGGCTGAAGACCTCCCTGCCAGCGAAGACGCTAGCGTGGGGCAAGCCCGCTCCCGCGCAGTGTATTGCTGGTGGGGGCGGGCTTGTCCCGCGATGCGATTTGTATATGTGAACACCCGTTCACCCAATTCTCACCGAGCATCTCCCCGCCACCCCCTGCTGCCGTTACACTGCGCGATTGCGACACTGTTTGTCGCATTGCCGAAAACCGCGTGAAAACTCGGTTTGGCGCTGTAACAAGTTGTCGCCTGGCAGCAAGGACAGGCGCCGATCAGTCCTTACAATCCCTTCATCGCTCGCCACTTCCAGGCCAGCGTTCCTCTTCAGGAGACTCAGATGTCCGTTGAGCAAGCCCCGGTGCAACGTGCCGATTTCGACCAGGTCATGGTTCCCAACTACTCCCCGGCGGCCTTCATTCCTGTGCGAGGCGAGGGCTCCCGAGTATGGGACCAGTCTGGGCGCGAGCTGATCGACTTCGCCGGCGGCATCGCGGTCAACGCACTCGGCCACTGCCATCCGGCGCTGGTCAAGGCGCTGACCGAGCAAGCCAATACCCTCTGGCATGTCTCCAACGTGTTCACCAACGAGCCGGCCCTGCGCCTGGCGCACAAGCTGGTGGACGCGACCTTTGCCGAGCGCGCCTTCTTCTGCAACTCCGGCGCCGAGGCCAACGAGGCCGCCTTCAAGCTGGCCCGCCGTGTCGCCCATGACCGTTTCGGCCCCGAGAAGCACGAGATCATCGCCACCGTTAACAGCTTCCACGGTCGCACCCTGTTCACCGTCAGCGTCGGTGGCCAGCCCAAGTACTCCGACGGCTTCGGGCCTAAGATCACCGGCATCAGCCACGTGCCGTACAACGACCTGGAAGCGTTGAAGGCGCAGATCTCCGACAAGACCTGCGCCGTGGTCATCGAACCGATCCAGGGCGAGAGCGGCGTGGTGCCGGCCGACAAGGCCTACCTGGAAGGCGCGCGCAAGCTGTGCGACGAGCACAATGCGCTGCTGATCTTCGATGAAGTGCAGACCGGCGTCGGCCGTACCGGCTCGCTGTATGCCTACCAGCACTACGGCGTCACCCCGGACATCCTGACCAGCGCCAAGAGCCTGGGCGGCGGCTTCCCGATTGGCGCGATGCTGACCACCAGCGACCTGGCCAAGCACCTGGCCGTCGGCACCCACGGCACCACCTACGGCGGCAACCCGCTGGCCTGTGCCGTCGCCTGCGCCGTGCTCGATGTGGTCAACACCCCGGAAACCCTGGCGGGCATCAAGGCCAAACATGAGCGCTTCAAGACCCGCCTGGAGAAGATCGGCCAGGATACCGGCCTGTTCACCCTGGTGCGCGGTGTCGGCCTGCTGATCGGCTGCGTGCTCAGTGACGCCTGGAAGGGCAAGGCCAAGGACATCCTCAACGCCGCCGAGAAGGAAGGTGTGATGGTTCTGCAGGCAGGCCCCGATGTCGTGCGCTTCGCCCCGAGCCTGGTGGTCGAGGACAGCGATATCGATGAAGGCCTGGAGCGCTTCGAGCGCGCTGTGCGCAAACTGACCCAGGGCTGATCCTGCGGTTCTGTCGCCGGCCTCGAGCGAGGCCGGCGATACCTGATTCCAGTGCGGGCACCTGCTTGCAGGTAGTGGCGCGTGCCCGCCGTTTTTTCGTGCCGAGTTGATCGGTGCGCTTTCCCGAAAGGAGTGACACCATGCTGGTGATGCGCCCCGCGCAAATGGCTGATCTGAACGAAGTGCAGCGCATGGCTGCCGACAGCCCCATTGGTGTCACCTCGCTGCCGGACGACGCTGGCCGCCTGGGCGACAAGATCGCCGCGTCGGAAACCTCTTTCGCCGCCGAGGTCAGCTTCAACGGCGAGGAGAGCTACTTCTTCGTGCTCGAGGACAGCGCCACCGGCGAGCTGGTCGGTTGCTCGGCCATCGTCGCCTCGGCCGGCTACTCCGAGCCGTTCTACAGCTTCCGCAACGAGACCTTCGTGCACGCCTCCCGCGAGCTGAAGATCCACAACAAGATCCACGTCCTGTCGTTGTGCCACGACCTAACCGGCAACAGCCTGCTGACCAGCTTCTACGTGGTGCCGGAGCTGGTGACCAGCGCCTTTGCGGAACTCAACTCGCGTGGCCGCCTGCTGTTCATGGCCTCGCACCCGGAGCGCTTCGCCGAGTCGGTGGTCACCGAGATCGTCGGCTACAGCGACGAGCAGGGCGAATCACCGTTCTGGGACGCTATCGGCCGCAACTTCTTCGACCTCAACTATGCCGACGCCGAGCGCCTGTGCGGCCTGAAGAGCCGCACTTTCCTGGCTGAACTGATGCCGCATTACCCGATCTATGTGCCGCTGTTGCCGGACGCCGCCCAGGAAGCCATGGGCCAGGTGCATCCGCGGGCGCAGATCACCTTCGACATTCTCATGCGCGAAGGCTTCGAGACCGAGCACTATATCGACATCTTCGACGGCGGACCTACCTTGCATGCCCGTACCTCGGGCATCCGCTCCATCGCCCAGAGCCGGGTGGTGCCGGTCAAGCTAGACGGCGCGTCGGTCAAGGGCGGCCGTCCGTACCTTGTGTGCAATGGCCAGTTGCAGGACTACCGCGCGGTGCTGCTGGAACTGGACTGGGTGCCGGGCAAGCCGGTCAGCCTCAGCGGCGAAGCTGCCGAGGCCCTGGGTGTCGGCGAGGGCGCCAGTGTGCGCCTGGTCGCGGTCTGAACCGCCGCAACAGAGAGTTTCGCGGCAGGCACAGACCGCCGCACAAGGAGATAGCATGATCGTTCGTCCTGTACGCAGCAGCGATTTACCCGCGCTGATCGAGTTGGCCCGCAGCACCGGTACCACCGGGCTGACGACGCTGCCTGCCAATGAGGAGCGCCTCGGCCAGCGGGTTGGCTGGGCGGAAAAGACTTTCCGCGGCGAAGCCGAGCGCGGTGATACCGACTACTTGTTCGTGCTGGAGAACGACGAGGGCCTGGTGGTCGGCATCAGCGCCATCGCTGGCGCTGTCGGCCTGCGCGAGCCCTGGTACAACTATCGGGTCGGCCTGACCGTCAGCGCTTCCCAGGAGCTGAACATCTACCGCGAGATTCCCACGCTGTTCCTGGCCAACGACCTGACCGGCAACTCCGAGCTGTGTTCGCTGTTCCTGCGCAGCGACTACCGCAGCGGGCTCAACGGGCGTCTACTGTCCAAGGCGCGCATGCTGTTCATCGCCGAGTTCCCGCAACTGTTTGGCAACAAGATCATCGCCGAGATGCGCGGCATGTCCGACGAGGCAGGTCGTTCGCCATTCTGGGAAAGCCTGGGCCGGCACTTCTTCAAGATGGAGTTCAGCCAGGCCGACTACCTCACCGGCGTGGGCAACAAGTCGTTCATCGCCGAGCTGATGCCCAAGTTTCCGCTGTACACCTGCTTCCTCTCGGAAGCGGCGCGCAACGTCATTGGTCGCGTGCATGCCGATACGGAGCCGGCGTTGGCCATGCTCAAGCGTGAAGGTTTCAACTACCAGGGCTACGTCGACATCTTCGACGCAGGCCCCGCAATCGAATGCGAGACCTCGAAGATCCGCGCCGTGCGTGATAGCCAGACCCTGGTGCTGGCCGTTGGTACACCAGGCGACGACGCCACCCCTTTCATCATCCACAACCGCAAGCGCGAAGACTGCCGCATCACGGCCGCGCCGGCGCGCCTGGCCGCAGGCACCCTGGTGGTCGATCCGCAGACCGCCAAGCGCCTGCGCCTGGGCGCCGGCGACAACGTGCGTGCCGTGCCACTGTCCGCCGGTCGGGAGGCCCAGTAAATGAATACGCATTACATTGCCGGCCAGTGGCTGGCTGGCCAGGGCGAAGCCCTGCAGTCGCTCAACCCCGTCACCCAGGCGGTGATCTGGCAAGGGCAGGGCGCCGATGCCGCGCAGGTCGAGAATGCCGTGCAGGCTGCCCGCCAGGCGTTCCCCGCCTGGGCATCGCTGAGCCTGGATGCGCGTATTAACGTTCTGGAGGCCTTCGCCGAGAAGCTCAAGGCCAATGCCGAGGCGTTGTCGCGCTGCATTGGCGAAGAATCCGGCAAGCCGCTGTGGGAATCGGCCACCGAAGTGACCAGCATGGTCAACAAGGTTGCCATCTCGGTGCAGAGCTACCGCGAGCGTACCGGCGAGAAGAGCGGTCCGCTGGCCGACGCCACTGCCGTACTGCGCCACAAGCCCCATGGCGTGGTGGCGGTATTCGGCCCATACAACTTCCCCGGCCACTTGCCCAACGGCCATATCGTTCCGGCGCTGCTGGCGGGCAACTGCGTGGTGTTCAAACCCAGCGAGCTGACTCCCAAGGTTGCCGAGCTGACGGTCCAGTGCTGGATCGAGGCCGGGTTGCCGGCTGGTGTGCTCAACCTGGTCCAGGGCGCTCGTGAGACAGGCGTGGCGCTGGCCGCCAACCCAGGTATCGACGGCCTGTTCTTCACCGGTTCCAGCCGTACCGGCAACCTGCTGCACCAGCAGTTCGCCGGCCGCCCGGACAAGATCCTGGCCCTGGAGATGGGCGGCAACAACCCGCTGGTGGTTGACGAGGTCAAGGACCTGGATGCCGCGGTGTACACCATCATCCAATCGGCCTTCATCTCCGCCGGCCAGCGTTGCACCTGTGCCCGCCGCCTGCTGGTACCGCAGGGCGCCTGGGGTGACGCGCTGATCCAACGCCTGGTCGAGGTGAGCCGCAGCATCAGTGTCGGCGCCTTCGATCAGCAGCCCGCGCCGTTCATGGGGTCGGTGATTTCGCTGCAGGCGGCCCGCGCATTGCTGGCGGCCCAGGCCGAACTGCTCGGCAAGGGCGCCGTGGCGCTGCTGGAGATGACCCAGCCGCAGGCTGACGCCGCCTTGCTTACCCCCGGCATCATCGACGTCACTGCTGTGACCGGGCGCCCGGACGAGGAATTCTTCGGCCCATTGCTGCAGGTGATCCGATACGCCGATTTCGATGCGGCAATCGAGGAAGCCAACAACACCCAGTACGGCCTGGCCGCCGGCCTGCTGTCGGACTCCAATGCCCGTTACCAGCACTTCTGGCTGCGCAGCCGCGCCGGCATCGTCAACTGGAACAAGCAGCTCACCGGTGCTGCCAGCAGCGCGCCGTTCGGTGGTGTCGGTGCCAGCGGCAACCACCGCGCCAGCGCCTACTACGCGGCGGACTACTGCGCCTACCCCGTGGCTTCGCTGGAGACCGCGAACCTCGTACTGCCGGCGACCCTGACGCCGGGCGTCACCCTATAACAACAGGTCTCGGAGCCTTGCCGATGAAATCCTTTGAAGTGAATTTTGATGGCCTGGTGGGGCCGACCCACAACTACGGCGGCCTGTCCTACGGCAACGTGGCCTCGCAGAGCAACAGCCAGCAGGGTTCCAACCCGCGCGAGGCGGCGCGCCAGGGCCTGGCGAAGATGAAGGCGCTGATGGAAATGGGCTTCAAGCAGGGCGTGCTGGCCCCGCAGGAGCGCCCGGATGTGGCCGCATTGCGCCGCCTGGGTTTCACCGGCAATGATGCCGAAGTGATCCAGCGTGCCGCCAAGGAAGCCATGCCGCTGCTGGTCGCCAGCTGCTCGGCGTCGAGCATGTGGGTGGCCAACGCCGCCACCGTCAGCCCCAGCGCCGATACCGCTGATGGTCGTGTGCATTTCACCGCCGCCAATCTCAACTGCAAGTACCACCGTAGCATCGAGTACCCGACCACCAGTCGGGTGCTGGGCGCCATGTTCAGTGATGACAAGCACTTCGCTCATCACCAGGCCTTGCCGGCCGTGGCGCAGTTCGGTGACGAAGGCGCGGCCAACCATACGCGGTTCTGCCGTGCCTATGGCGAAGCGGGGGTGGAGTTCTTCGTCTATGGCCGCAGCGCCTTCGACAGCCGCTACCCCGCGCCGCAGAAGTATCCGGCGCGCCAGACTCTGGAGGCTTCCCAGGCCGTCGCCCGCCTGCATGGGCTGAGCGATGATGGCGTGGTCTACGCTCAACAGAATCCGGCAGTGATCGATCAGGGCGTGTTCCACAACGACGTGATCTCGGTAGGCAATGGCGAAGTGCTGTTCTACCACGAGGACGCCTTCCTCGAGACCGATGCGGTGCTTGGCCAGCTGCAGGCTAAACTGGCCAGCAAGGGTGGCCGCTTCCAGGGCATCTGCGTGCCGCGTGCGGCGGTGACGGTGGAGGACGCGGTGCGTTCCTACCTGTTCAACAGCCAGCTGCTCAGTCGCGAAGACGGCTCGATGCTGCTGGTGGTGCCGGAAGAGTGCCGCAACAACGAGCGGGTCTGGGCGTACCTGGGGCAACTGACCAGCCAGGGCGGTCCGGTGAAGGAGGTCAAGGTGTTCGACCTCAAGCAGAGCATGCAGAACGGCGGTGGCCCGGCTTGCCTGCGGCTGCGCGTGGCGTTGAAGGAAAACGAACTGGCGGCGGTGAACCAAGGCGTTATCATGACCGCCCCGCTGTACGACACCCTGGTGCAATGGGTCGACAAGCACTACCGCGATCGCCTCGGCGAGGCGGACCTGGCCGACCCGCAGTTGCTGGTGGAATGCCGCACGGCACTGGATGAACTGACCCAGATCCTCAAGCTGGGTTCGGTCTATCCGTTCCAACGCCAACCTTGAAGAGAGAAATTGCAATGTCCGACGCCCTGCGCCTGATCCTGGAAGATGAAGACGGCACCCAGCTGGAAACCTCGTGCACCCGTTTTGCGGTGGTCTGGCAAGGCAAGGAGGTGTGGATCCAGCAGGACGGTCGCGGCCAGCTGCTGATCGGCGTCGATGTCGAGGAAGACGACACCGAGTACGCCAACCTGCTGCTGCGCCCGATGGCCACCAACCTGGTCAGCCTGCAACTGGAAATGGAGCCGGCCGATGTCGCCGGTGACGACGACCACGTCCACGGCCCGGACTGCGGCCACCACCACTAAGGAAGCGCCTATGCTCGCCCTTGGCAAACTGCTTGAGCTGACCCTGACCGATCACGAACCGGCCGAGAAGACCCAAGTGACCACCCGGGGCGTGCGTTTGCGCTGGCTGGGGGAGGGTGCGTTGGAAGTGCGCCCGCCCGAAGGTGAGGATTGCGGGCTCGACCTGCTGCTGTCGGCTGGTATCCATGGCAACGAGACAGCGCCGATCGAGTTGCTCGAAAGGCTGCTGCACGGTGTGGCCAACGGCGAGATCAAGCCGCGTGCGCGGGTGCTGTTCCTGTTCGGCAATCCCGCGGCGATCCGCAAGGGTGAGCGTTTCATCGAGCAGGACATCAACCGGCTGTTCAATGGTCGGCATGAACTGTCCAGTGGCTTCGAGGCATTGCGTGCCGCAGAGCTCGAGCAGTTTGCCCGGGTATTTTTCAGCAAACCCGAGCGCACCCGCCTGCATTACGACCTGCATACCGCCATTCGTGGGTCGAAGATCGAGCAGTTCGCGCTGTATCCCTACAAGGAAGGCCGCCAGCACTCCCGCCGAGAGCTGGCGCGTCTGGCGGCGGCCGGTATGGAGGCGGTGCTGTTGCAGAGCAAGTCGTCGATCACCTTCAGCGCCTTCACCTATGAGCAGCTCGATGCCGAGGCCTTCACCCTGGAGCTCGGCAAGGCCCGCCCGTTCGGGCAGAACGAGGAGGTCAACCTCGACAAGCTCGAAGCGCGCTTGATCCAGCTCATCGAAGATACCGAGCCGCAGATCGAGCAGTCCCTGGATGGCCTCAAGCTGTTCAGCGTCGCCCGCGAGATCATCAAGCACAGCGACAGTTTCCGCCTGCACCTGCCGGCGGACATCGAAAACTTCTCCGAGCTGAAAAAGGGCGATCTGTTGGCCGAGGACCTGGCCGAGACGCGTTGGGTGGTGGAGGAGGAGGGCGCACGGATCATCTTCCCCAACCCCAAGGTGAAGAACGGGCTGCGCGCCGGCATCCTGATCGTCCCGGATTCGGGGCAACGCCTGGCCTGATACCCGTAGGCGCGGGGCAAGCCCGCGCCTGCGATTTTGGATCCCTTCGGTGATGAAATTCTTTTAATTCACCAACCTGTTAATTTTCCCTGCCCCGGGACCGTAATTGGCTTGCCAGTAGCGAAACGCTGGCGATAGCATCGCGGTCATGCCGTTTTCAATTGCTTTAGCCCTGCAAGCCGTCCAATCGACGGTTTCTATCGCATAAACACACTGCACCGAGACTGCAGGACCGATATAATGCGGCCCTTTGCCGTCGTTTCGTCGATTCGACGTGTGGCCGCCGTTTCCGTGGAAGAACCTATGAAAAGCGCAGAAATCCGTGAAGCCTTCCTCCGCTTCTTCGAAGAGCAGGGACATACTCGCGTTGCCTCCAGCTCCCTGATCCCGGGTAATGACCCGACCCTGCTGTTCACCAACGCCGGCATGAACCAGTTCAAGGACTGCTTCCTCGGCCAGGAAAAGCGCGCCTACACCCGCGCCGTGAGCAGCCAGAAGTGCGTGCGCGCCGGTGGCAAGCACAACGACCTGGAAAACGTCGGCTACACCGCCCGTCACCACACCTTCTTCGAGATGCTGGGCAACTTCAGCTTCGGCGACTATTTCAAGCGCGATGCCATCACCTTCGCCTGGACCTTCCTGACCTCGGACAAGTGGTTGAACCTGCCCAAGGAAAAGCTGTGGGTCACCGTCTACGCCAGCGACGACGAAGCCTACGACATCTGGACCAAGGAAGTCGGCGTGCCGGCCGAGCGCATGGTGCGCATCGGCGACAACAAAGGCGCCCCGTACGCCTCCGACAACTTCTGGACCATGGGCGACACCGGCCCGTGCGGCCCGTGCACCGAGATCTTCTATGACCACGGCGCCGACATCTGGGGCGGCCCACCCGGCTCGCCGGAAGAAGACGGCGACCGCTACATCGAGATCTGGAACAACGTCTTCATGCAGTTCAACCGTACCGCCGACGGCGTCCTGCACCCGCTGCCCGCCCCGTCGGTGGACACCGGCATGGGCCTGGAGCGCATCAGTGCGGTGATGCAGCACGTGCACTCGAACTACGAGATCGACCTGTTCCAGAGCCTGCTGGCCGCCGCCGCCGAAGCCATCGGCTGCAGCAACGACGACCAGCCATCGCTGAAAGTGGTCGCCGACCATATCCGTTCCTGCGGCTTCCTGATTGCCGACGGCGTGCTGCCGTCCAACGAAGGCCGTGGCTACGTGCTGCGCCGCATCATTCGCCGCGCCTGCCGCCACGGCAACAAGCTGGGCGCCAAGGGCAGCTTCTTCCACAAGATCGTCGCCGCCCTGGTGGCCGAGATGGGCGAAGCCTTCGCTGAGCTGAAGAGCCAGCAGGCGCACATCGAGCGCGTGCTCAAGACCGAGGAAGAGCAGTTCGCCAAGACCCTCGAGCAGGGCCTGCGCATCCTCGAGCAGGACCTGGCCCAACTGCAGGGCAAGGTCGTCCCGGGCGACGTGGTGTTCAAGCTGTACGACACCTACGGCTTCCCCATGGACCTCACCGCCGACATCGCCCGCGAGCGCGAGTTGACCATCGACGAAGCCGGCTTCGAGCGTGAAATGGAAGCCCAGCGCGAGCGTGCCCGTTCCGCCAGCGCCTTCGGCATGGACTACAACAGCCTGGTCAAGGTCGACACCGCCACCGATTTCCTCGGCTACGACACTACCGAAGGGCAAGGCAAGATCGTCGCCCTGTACAAGGATGGTCAGTCGGTCGACCAGTTGGGCGAAGGCGAGGAAGGCGTGGTCGTGCTCGACCGCACGCCGTTCTACGCCGAGTCCGGCGGCCAGGTTGGCGACAGCGGCTACCTGCAGGCCGCTGCCGCACGCTTCGACGTGCGCGATACCACCAAGACCGGTGGTGCCTTCCTGCACCACGGCGTGGTCGCCAGCGGTGCGCTGGTCATCGGCTCGCCGGTCGAGGCCAAGGTCGATGCCGAGGTGCAACACGCCACCTCGCTGAACCACTCGGCCACTCACCTGCTGCACGAAGCGTTGCGCCAGGTGCTGGGCGATCACGTGCAGCAGAAGGGCTCGCTGGTCGACAGTCAGCGCCTGCGTTTCGACTTCAGCCACTTCGAGGCGGTGACGCCTGCGCAGATCAAGGCCCTGGAAGACATCGTCAACCGCGAAGTGCGCAGGAACACCCCGGTCGAGACCGAGCTGACCGATATCGAAACCGCCAAGGCCAAGGGCGCCATGGCACTGTTCGGTGAGAAATATGGCGACACCGTGCGTGTGCTGAGCATGGGCGGTGATTTCTCCGTCGAGCTGTGTGGCGGCATCCATGCCAAGCGCACCGGCGACATCAGTCTGTTCAAGATCATCAGCGAAGGCGGCGTGGCCTCTGGCGTGCGCCGTATCGAAGCGGTCACCGGCGCCGCTGCGCTGGCCTACCTGAACGCTGCCGAAGAGCGGGTCAAGGAAGCCGCGCAGCTGGTCAAGGGCAACCGCGACAACCTGATCGACAAGCTGTCGGCTGTGCTCGAGCGCAACCGCCAGCTGGAAAAGCAGCTCGAGCAGCTGCAGGCCAAGGCCGCCAGCGCCGCCGGGGACGATCTCTCCAACGCGGCCGTTGAGGTCAAGGGTGCCAAGGTCCTCGCCGCCCGCCTGGATGGGCAGGATGGCAAGGCCCTGCTGGCGCTCGTCGATCAGCTGAAGAACAAGCTCGGCCATGCAGTGATCCTGCTGGGCAGCGAGCATGAGGGCAAGGTCGTGCTGGTGGCTGGCGTGACCAAGGACCTCTCCAGCCAACTCAAGGCTGGCGATCTGATGAAACAAGCCGCTGCGGCGGTCGGTGGCAAGGGCGGCGGTCGCCCTGACATGGCCCAGGGTGGTGGCGTCGACGTCGCCGCGCTGGACAAGGCCCTGGCCCTGGCAGTGCCGTTCGCCGAGCAGGGACTTTGAGATGAGGCGGCCGGCGGTCTAGTCGCCGGTCGTTTCATGTTGGATTGTTTTTTGGGGCCCTTTAGGGCTGAGGCACCTTTGAAATGGCGTTGATCGTACAGAAATTTGGCGGTACCTCTGTCGGTTCCATCGAGCGGATCGAGCAGGTTGCCGACAAGGTCAAGAAATTCCGCGAGCAAGGCACCGACCTGGTGGTCGTGCTGTCGGCGATGAGCGGGGAAACCAATCGCCTGATCGACCTGGCGAAGCAGATCACCGACAAGCCCGAACCCCGCGAGCTGGACGTGATCGTCTCGACCGGCGAGCAGGTCACCATCGCCCTGTTGTCCATGGCCCTGATGAAGCGTGGCGTGCCGGCGGTGTCCTACACCGGCAACCAGGTGCGCATCCTCACCGACAGCGCGCACAACAAGGCGCGCATCCTGCAGATCGACGACCAGAAGATCCGCGCCGACCTCAAGGCCGGCCGTGTCGTGGTGGTTGCCGGTTTCCAGGGTGTCGACGAGCACGGCAACATCACCACCCTCGGTCGTGGTGGCTCCGACACCACCGGCGTGGCCCTGGCGGCGGCGCTGAAAGCCGACGAGTGCCAGATCTACACCGATGTCGATGGCGTCTATACCACCGACCCGCGTGTCGTGCCCCAGGCCCAGCGCCTGGAGAAGATCACCTTCGAGGAGATGCTGGAAATGGCCAGCCTCGGTTCCAAGGTGCTGCAGATCCGCTCGGTGGAGTTCGCCGGCAAGTACAACGTCCCGCTGCGCGTGCTGCACAGCTTCAAGGAGGGTCCGGGTACCCTCATTACCATCGATGAAGAGGAATCCATGGAACAGCCGATCATTTCCGGTATCGCCTTCAACCGTGATGAGGCCAAGCTGACCATTCGTGGCGTCCCGGACACCCCAGGCGTTGCCTTCAAGATCCTCGGCCCGATCAGCGCCGCGAACATCGAAGTCGACATGATCGTGCAGAACGTCTCGCACGATAACACCACCGACTTCACCTTCACCGTGCACCGCAACGAGTACGAGAAGGCGCTGAGCGTGCTGGAGAACACCGCCCGCGAGATCGGCGCGCGTGAAGTGATCGGCGACACCAAGATTGCCAAGGTATCGATCGTCGGCGTCGGCATGCGTTCCCACGCAGGGGTTGCCAGTCGCATGTTCGAGGCCCTGGCCAAGGAGAGCATCAACATCCAGATGATCTCCACCTCCGAGATCAAGGTCTCGGTGGTGATCGAAGAGAAGTACCTGGAGCTGGCCGTACGCGCGCTGCACACCGCGTTCGAGCTCGATGCTCCTGCCCGACAGGGTGAGTGACACGCTGCCTGGAGGGGCGCGGCTTGCCGCGCCCTTCGCGTTTCTGGTCGCAGCGGCTGTCCCTGTCCAGGCAGCCGTGGCGGTCGATCCGGGCCAGTGCCGTCGTCCCCGGCCAGGCCCAGCTTTTCAAAGACTGTTGTCCCTGAAGATTCATGTGAGGAGAAAACTATGCTGATTCTGACTCGTCGGTGCGCCGAGAGCCTGATCATTGGTGACGGTGAGATCACCGTGACGGTCCTGGGTGTCAAAGGCAACCAGGTGCGTATCGGCGTGAGCGCGCCGAAAGAAGTGGCCGTTCACCGCGAGGAAATCTACCTGCGGATCAAGAAAGAGAAGGACGAGGAGCCAAGCCTTTAATTCTTTTGAAGTTTTTTTCAAAAAAAGGGTTGCAAACGAGGAAGGGTGTGTTTAATATTCGCCTCGTGTTGCGGTGAGGTGGCCGAGTGGCCGAAGGCGCTCCCCTGCTAAGGGAGTATACCTCATAAGGGTATCGGGGGTTCGAATCCCCCCTTCACCGCCATTATTTGCCTGAAGCGCTTCAAGCGATTCGAATGGCACGGCAAGACACGGACTCATAGCTCAGCTGGATAGAGTACTCGGCTACGAACCGAGCGGTCGGAGGTTCGAATCCTCCTGAGTCCGCCACTTTTGAAGTGGCTTTGCTTGCAAGGCTGCTTCAATCAACCAGTGGTAACCTGGTCTAAAACTACCCCACGGACTCATAGCTCAGCTGGATAGAGTACTCGGCTACGAACCGAGCGGTCGCAGGTTCGAATCCTGCTGAGTCCGCCACTTTTGAAGTGGTTTTGCTTGCAAAGGCACTTCAACAAGCCAGTGGTAATCTGGCCTAAAACTACCAACCACGGACTCATAGCTCAGCTGGATAGAGTACTCGGCTACGAACCGAGCGGTCGCAGGTTCGAATCCTGCTGAGTCCGCCACTTTTTGAAGTGGCTCTGCTTGCAAAGACGCTTCAACAAGCCAGTGGTAATCTGGCCTAAAACTACCACCACGGACTCATAGCTCAGCTGGATAGAGTACTCGGCTACGAACCGAGCGGTCGCAGGTTCGAATCCTGCTGAGTCCGCCATACATCAAGAAGCCCGCTCATTTGAGCGGGCTTTTTGTTTTCCGTATGCGCTGAATTGTCGCAGATGTCCATCTAAGCTACTGCTGTAGGCGAACCTTGCAAGGATCTGCTGCTGTAGATCGAGTCGATACAAAACGAATGTGCTTTTAACGCCAGAGCAACCGTCGCACTGATGGCTTCGAGCGTTGTCATAGCTTTAGCGCGCAAACGATTGTTCTAGCCAAAAATTTAAGCGATCCGACAGCTTGCACAGTGTATGATTGCGCCCGTCAGCCCCGCCGGGGCTTGTGGAATACCACCATGGACTTACCCAGTAGTTACTCGCTAACACGCTTCATACAGACAGATCTGACCGATTGATTCTCCCGGCGTGCTCCGCTGCTGGGAGTGGAGTTCGCCTATGACCGAAATCGAAGTAAAGAAAACCCAAGACAGCCTGCAGGATCGCCTGGCCCAGGTGATCGAACTGTTGCAGCGCCAGCGGGTGGTCGAGGACCTGACGCACCGTCAGGAAGGTCATCACCATGACCTGGTGGAAAACCTGGTCCACCGCCAGAACCTGGTCGAGCTGCAGCGCAAGCTCGACGACCTGCACCCCGCCGACATCGCCTACATCCTCGAAGCCCTGCCCCTGGACGATCGCCTGACGGTCTGGCAGTTGGTGCGCTCCGACCGTGACGGCGACATCCTGCTTGAAGTCTCCGATGCCGTGCGCCAGACCCTGATCGCCGACATGGACGATCACGAGTTGCTGGCGGCCGCCAAGGAGATGGACGCCGACGAACTCGCCGACCTGGCTCCGGAATTGCCTCGCGATGTCGTTCATGAGCTCATGGAGAGCCTCGATGCCCAGCAGCGCGAGCGTGTGCGCTCGGCTCTGAGCTACGACGAGGAGCAGGTCGGTGCGTTGATGGACTTCGAGATGGTCACCATCCGCGAAGATGTCAGCCTCGAAGTGGTATTGCGCTACCTGCGCCGGCTCAAAGAGCTGCCAGGGCACACCGACAAGCTGTTCGTGGTCGATTACGACGGTATTCTCAAGGGCGTGCTGCCCATCAAGCGCTTGTTGGTCAACGACCCGGACAAGAAAGTCGCGGAGGTCATGGCCAATGACCCGGTGACCTTTCACCCCGAGGAAGATGCCTACGACGCGGCTCAGGCCTTCGAGCGATACGACTTGGTCTCCGCTCCGGTGGTGGACAAGAAAGAGCGCTTGATCGGCCGCCTGACCATCGATGAAATGGTCGATCTGATCCGTGAGGAAAGTGAGAGCGAAGTGCTCAACATGGCCGGTCTGCGCGAGGAGGAAGACATCTTTGCCTCGGTCTGGCGCTCGCTGCGCAACCGTTGGGCATGGCTGGCCATTAACCTGATCACCGCGTTTGTGGCGTCGCGGGTGATCGGCCTGTTCGAAGGCTCCATCGAGAAGCTGGTGGCCCTGGCGGCATTGATGCCGATCGTTGCCGGTATCGGCGGTAACTCCGGCAACCAGACCATCACCATGATCGTTCGCGCCATGGCACTGGACCAGGTGTCACCGGGCAACACCAGCCGTCTGATGCGCAAGGAGCTGGCGGTATCGTTGATCAATGGCCTGGTCTGGGGTGGTGTGATCGGGGTGGTGGCGTTCTGGCTGTACGGCAGTTGGTCGTTGGGGTTGGTCATGACCGCCGCGATGACCTTGAACCTGCTGCTGGCAGCGCTGATGGGTGTACTGATCCCGATGACGCTGACGCGCCTGGGCCGAGATCCGGCAATGGGGTCGAGCGTGATGATCACTGCCGTCACCGACAGCGGTGGATTCTTTATCTTCCTCGGCCTGGCAACGCTGTTCCTGATGTAGGTCGACGGAACGCCAGAAACAAGAAAGCCAGCTTACGCTGGCTTTTTTGTGTGCGCTTGGTTGGATCAGGACGCGTCGGCGGCCATTTCCACATCGTGAGCGATGAGGGCGACCAGCGCATTCTGCTGGCGGTGGGACAACTGGCGGAAGCGTTGCAGCAGTTCGCGTTCGTGAAGGCTGAGCTCTGGGCTGTCCAGGCGCATGCTCAGCTCGTCACCCAGAGCACCTTCCTGGATGAGACTCTGCTCCAGGCGGGCGATGATCTCGGAGTTCATGCTGCGGTGATGGTTGCGCGCTACCTCGGCAATGCGCTCACGCATCCCGTCTGGCAGGCGGACGACAAACTTGTCAGCGGTGCGGCTGGAGTAGATAGCCTGTTTCATTGGGCGCATATAAATTGACCGGTTGTTCTGGTTCAGGGGAGCGGTTCTCAAATTGGCCGCACGGTGGAAGTACGACCGCGGCGACGACAAAATGTTCAACCGTGATGTGATTTTGGTTCTTCATCTTGCCTCATGGTCGCCGTTTCCTTGGCGTCAATTCTGTGACAAATAGTGATCTCGATAAAGGCTTTTTGCCAGTACCAATTATCAGAAATGAGCACTGGTTTGAAAAGTTTCACATTCATCGAATTGCACAGGTGTCAGACAAATGCCGTCAAAATCTGGTAAAAGACAGCAAAGGGTCAGGGAAAATCACTAAATGCGCTGGTTTTCCATACATTGAGCATAGTGGCTATGCAATATGACGCAAGCGGTGGGGCGGCCTCAAGGGGTCGCTTGATATACCTCATGGGACCGTCTGGGGCGGGAAAAGATTCCCTACTCGAGGCGGTCCGTGAGCGATTGCTCGCCCAAGGGATTGAAACCGCCCGGAGGGTCATCACGCGCTCTGCCGAAGCCAAGGGTGAAGCCGCGCATGGCGTGAGCGCAGAACGTTTCGAGGCGATGCGCGAAGCGGGGGCCTTTGCGTTGGACTGGCAGGCCAATGGCCTGCGCTATGGCATCCCAGCACAGCTGGATCTCTGGCTCGCTGCAGGGCGCTCGGTACTGGTCAACGGTTCCCGGGCGTACCTGCCGATTGCCCGGCAGCGCTATCCCGACCTCGTGGCCGTGGGGCTGGTCGTTTCACCGCCGGAACTGCGCCAGCGCTTGCTAGCCCGGGGGCGGGAGAGCACCGAGCAGATCGAGCAGCGCCTGGCCCGAAACTTCAGGCTGCAGGCCTACGATTCCGGCGTGCATGTCGTGGACAATTCCGGGTCGTTGGCCGGTGCGGTGGAGGCGTTGATTGCACTGTTGCGTAGCGAAGGCGTGATCGCTGACACGGAGGGTAAAAGGCCGACGTGCATAATGCCCGATTGATACATGACAAATGCGCACATGCTGGTTAACATGCTCGCCGTCCCCGCCGTACAGCGTCCGCTGTTGGCTCCAGTGTCTCAGTAGCTCAATTGGATAGAGCATCCCCCTCCTAAGGGGAAGGTTGCAGGTTCAAATCCTGCCTGGGACGCCATTTCCCCTTGTGCTTTTCCATAGCCCAGTGTGCCCGCGTACCTGCCTCAGAGCTGGGCGCTGTAACGTTGCTCGGTATCCCGGGCATCCTCAGAGGCTAGCCTGCCCTGCGACTGGCTGGCGACCTGCGCGTTTTGCGCCTGATGTTCGACCTTGGCCTGGACCTTCGCTTCAATCTCTTCCTGCATACGTCGAGCGATCAGCTGATCGACCCTCATTTTTTGCTCGGGCGGCAACGCGTCGTACTCCTCCGGACTCAAGCCGAGCTCCTGAAGCATCTTTTCCTTGATCTTCTCTGCCGGCGACTTGGCCATGAAATCGCGAAACTCCTGTAGGGCGCTGGATCCTTCCTGTTTGCCCACGCTGGCCTGTTCACGCTTGGCCGCGTCCGGATTCTGCAGCATGACCATCAGCTTGGCGAAGGCCTCCTTGCGATTGTCTTCGGCGTGTTGCTGCGAAGTGCTGCCCTGATTGTTCTGCTGTGCTGAGGTTTTCGCGCTGGCCATCAGCGGCTGGAGCGCAGGCAACTGTGCTGCAGACTGTTCGAGAACGCTGCGTTGCTGTTGCTGCACGGTCTGCCACCCCAGGCCGTTCGCTGTGATAAGCATGTTTCCTCCATGAACGACTGTTAGAGAGGCGACTAAAGGGGCAAAAGCTGTGCCAGCGGTGGTGGAGCGGCAAAATAGGCCGTAAGGGCTATTCCGGCGACCTTTCGCTCGGAATATGCTTGCCCGGCAGAGGAACGGTATTGCCGCTAGCGGCAAAAAATAGCAAGTGTCGGCAGCACCGGTTACGGGGCGCAGTTGCTGGGCAACAGGGAGAGCGTCCATGAGTCAGGCAGCAAAGCCGATACCGGCTGGCTTCACCGAGCAGCAATTGCACACCTTGTTCGAACTGATCAGCGACGGCATCTGGGACTGGGATGCCAACAGCGGCTACGTCTACCGCAACCCGGGCTGGTACGCGATGCTGGGTTACCCCAGTCACTCGCTGGACAACTCCGTGCTGACCTGGGAAAGCGTGATACACCCGCAGGACTATCCGCGGGTGATGGCGCATTTCGAGGCCTATATCACCCAGCGCAACGAGCGCTACCGCATCGAGTACCGGTGCCGTTGCCAGGATGGCAGTTACCTGTGGGTCGAGGACAGCGGCCATATCATCGCCCGCAACGCCGATGGCTCGGTGGCGCGAATGCTCGGGGCCCATCGCAATATCGACGCAGGCAAGCGCCTGGTGGAGGAGCTCGAACAGCGCAACCAATCGCTGGAGGGCCAGGTGGCCGAACGTACCCGTGAGCTGTCATGGGTCAACCAGCAATTGCAGCGGCAACTGGATGAGAACCGCGAGCTGGCCGAGCGGGATGCGTTGACCCGTACCGCCAACCGCTATCGCCTGGAGAAAACGCTCCAGCAGGAGTGTGAGCGCGCCCGGCGCTTCCGTGAGCCACTGGCATTGATCGCCATGGACCTGGACGACTTCAAGCCGATCAACGACCTGCACGGTCATGCCCGCGGGGATGCCGCGTTGATCGAGGTCACCGAGCGCATCCGTCAGTGCCTGGGTGGTCGGGGGCTGCTGGCCCGCTGGGGAGGTGATGAGTTTGCCGTGGTGTTGCCGCGCACATCGCTGGAACAGGCCTGTGAGGTGGCGTCGGCGATCCGCACGGCGATGGCGGCGATCGAGCCCATCGGCACGTGTCGGCTGACCATGAGCTATGGCGTGGTGCAGTGGCGTGAGGGTGACGATGTCGGCGGGTTGCTGGCACGGGCGGATCAGGCGCTGTATCGGGCCAAGGCGGATGGCAAGAACACCGTAGCCGAGTGATGGTCAAAAAAGACCCGCGGCGCCTGGGGCGCAGCGGGCCAAATCGGCTAGTGCCGCTTCAGTGTCTTCAATCAGATGTGCAGTGCGTGCCCCAGGGCGCGCAGCGCCGCTTCCTGTACCGCCTCGCCCAACGTCGGGTGGGCATGGATGGTCCCGGCGATGTCTTCCAGGCGCGCGCCCATCTCCAGGGACTGGGCGAAGGCACTGGACAGTTCGGAAACCGCCACGCCCACGGCTTGCCAGCCGAGGATCAGATGGTTGTCACGGCGAGCCACCACGCGCACGAAGCCGCTCTTCGACTCCAGGCTCATGGCCCGGCCATTCGCGGCGAAGGGGAACTGCGCGACGATGCAATCCACACCTTGCTGGCCGGCCTGTTCCGGGGTCTTGCCGACCACCACCACTTCCGGGTCGGTGAAGCACACCGCGGCGATTGCGGCCGGCTCGAAACGTCGCGTCTTGCCGGCGATGATCTCGGCGACCATCTCGCCCTGGGCCATGGCCCGGTGCGCCAGCATCGGCTCGCCGGCCACGTCGCCGATGGCCCAGACGTTGCGCATGCTGGTCTGGCAGCGCTCATCAATGGCGATGGCGGCGCCGTTCATCTTCAGGTCCAGGCTTTCCAGGCCGAAACCTTTGCTGCGTGGACGGCGACCCACGGCCACCAGCACCTGGTCAGCTTCCAGGCGCAGTTGCCCACCCTGGCCGTCGCTGGCCAGCAGGCAGCCGTCGGCATAGCCTTCGACACTGTGGCCCAGGTACAGGGCGATGCCGAGTTTCTTGATCGAGTCGGCCACCGGCGCGGTGAGCTCCGCGTCGTAGGTCGGCAGGATGCGTTCGCGGGCTTCCACCACGCTGACCTTGGCGCCCAGCTTGCGGTAGGCGATACCCAGTTCCAGGCCGATGTAGCCGCCGCCGACCACCACCAGGTGCTCGGGCATGGCCTTGGGCGCCAGGGCCTCTGTGGAGGAAATGATCGGCCCGCCAATCGGCAGCATCGGCAGTTCGACACTGCTGGAGCCGGTGGCCAGCAGCAGGTGTTCGCACTGGATGCGCTGGCCTTCGACTTCGACGCTCTTGCCATCGAGGATCTTCGCCCAACCATGGATCACCTTCACACCGTGCTTTTTCAGCAGCGCGGCGACGCCGCTGGTGAGGCGGTCGACGATGCCGTCCTTCCACTCGACGCTGCGGCTGATGTCCAGGCGCGGCGAGGACACGCTGATGCCCAGCGGTGAAGGTTCGGTGTAGCGGCTGGCTTGGTGGAACTGCTCGGCCACGTGGATCAGCGCCTTGGACGGAATGCAGCCGATGTTCAGGCAGGTGCCGCCCAGGGCCTGGCCTTCGACCAGCACGGTGGGGATGCCCAGTTGCCCGGCGCGGATGGCGGCCACATAGCCGCCGGGGCCGCCACCGATGATCAGCAGGGTGGTGTTGATGAGCTCTTGCATGATCACTCCACGAACAGGCAGGCAGGCTGTTCCAGCAGGCCGCGCACGGCCTGGATGAACAGTGCGGCATCCATGCCATCGACCACGCGGTGGTCGAACGAGCTGGACAGGTTCATCATCTTGCGCACGACGATCTGGCCGTCGATCACGACCGGTCGTTCGACCATGCGGTTGACGCCGACGATCGCCACTTCCGGGGTGTTGACCACCGGGGTGCTGACGATGCCGCCGAGGGCGCCGAGGCTGGTCAGGGTGATGGTCGAACCGGACAGCTCTTCACGGCTGGCCTTGTTGTTGCGCGCCGCGTGAGCGACACGGGCGATCTCGCTGGCGTTGCTCCACAGGCTGCCGGCTTCGGCATGGCGCAGCACGGGCACCATCAGGCCGTTATCACCCTGGGTGGCGATGCCGACGTGCACCGCGCCGTGGCGGGTGATGACCTGGGCTTCGTCGTCGTAGGTGGCGTTGATCTGCGGGAAGTCGCGCAGGGCGACGACCATGGCGCGCACCAGGAACGGCAGCAGGGTCAGCTTGCCGCGGCTGTCGCCATGCTTGGCGTTGAGCTGCTGGCGCAGGGCCTCGAGGGCAGTGACGTCGATTTCTTCGACGTAGCTGAAGTGGGCGACACGACGCTTGGCGTCCTGCATGCGCTGGGCGATCTTGCGGCGCAGGCCGATCACCGGCACCTGCTCGCTGTCGGTGCGTTTGCCGTAGCCTCCGGGTGCCTGCCCGGCACTGCTCTGCGGCTTGCTGATGAAGGCGTCGAGGTCTTCGTGCAGGATGCGTCCGGCCGGGCCGCTACCGTGTACGTAGCGCAGCTCGATACCGGCATCCAGGGCGCGCTTGCGTACCGCCGGGGAGGCCAGTGGCTTGTCATGGGCCTCGCGCGGCACGATGGGCGCGGCTGCGTGGGTCGCGGCAACCTGCGGCTGGGGCTCGACGCGTGGCTCGGGGCGTGCTGCAGCCTGCGCCGCTGCAGGTGCCGGCTCGGCCGGCTTGGCCTGGGGCGTGTCGACATGATTGCCGCTGCCTTCGACTTCGATGCGGATCAGCTCGCTGCCGACCGCCATCACCTCACCAGGCTGGCCGCCCAGGGCCAGCACCTTGCCGCTGACCGGCGAAGGGATTTCCACGGTGGCCTTGTCGGTCATGACATCGGCCACCACTTGATCTTCGGCGATCACATCGCCGACCTTGACGAACCATTCCACCAACTCGACCTGCGCGATGCCTTCGCCAATGTCCGGCATCTTGATGACGTGCGTGCCCATTCAGACCTCCATGACCCGTTTCAGTGCCGCGCCTACCCGCGAAGGGCCGGGGAAGTAGGCCCATTCCTGTGCGTGGGGGTAGGGGGTATCCCAGCCGGTGACGCGCTCGATCGGCGCTTCGAGGTGATGGAAGCAGTGCTCCTGGACCAGCGATACCAGTTCCGCGCCGAAGCCGCAGGTGCGGGTGGCTTCGTGCACGACCACGCAGCGGCCGGTCTTCTTCACCGACTCGACGATGGTCTCCAGGTCCAGCGGCCACAGGCTGCGCAGGTCGATGACCTCGGCGTCGACGCCGCTCTCTTCGGCCGCCACTTGCGACACGTATACGGTGGTGCCGTAGGTCAGCACGGTGACGTCGTTGCCCGGGCGGGTGATCACCGCCTTGTCCAGCGGCACGCTGTAGTAGCCATCCGGCACGGCGCTGTGCGGGTGCTTGGACCACGGCGTCACCGGACGGTCGTGGTGGCCGTCGAACGGGCCGTTGTACAGGCGCTTGGGCTCAAGGAAGATCACCGGATCGTCGCATTCGATCGAGGCGATCAGCAGGCCCTTGGCGTCGTAGGGGTTCGATGGCATGACGGTGCGCAGGCCGCAGACCTGGGTGAACATCGCCTCGGGGCTCTGGCTATGGGTCTGGCCGCCGTAGATGCCGCCACCGCAAGGCATGCGCAGGGTCAGCGGGGAGATGAACTCACCGGCCGAGCGATAGCGCAGGCGGGCCATTTCCGAGACGATCTGGTCGGAGGCGGGGTAGAAGTAGTCGGCGAACTGGATCTCGACCACCGGGCGCAGGCCATAGGCGCCCATGCCCACGGCGGTGCCGACGATGCCGCTTTCGGAGATCGGCGCGTCGAACACGCGGGACTTGCCGTACTTGGTCTGCAGGCCTTCGGTGCAGCGGAACACGCCGCCGAAGTAGCCAACGTCCTGGCCATAGACCACCACGTTGTCATCGCGCTCGAGCATGACATCCATGGCCGAGCGCAGGGCCTGGATCATGGTCATGGTGGTGGTGGACATGGCGTTTTCCAGATGGATGCTGTTGTTGTGATCGTTCATCTCAGACCCCCAGTTCCTGGCGCTGACGGCGCAAGTGGTCGGGCATTTCCTTGTACACGTCCTCGAACATCGACGCGGCGCTGGGGATATGGCCGTTGCTCAGAGTGCCGAACTGTTCGGCGTCCTTCTGCGCCTTGATCACCTCGGCCTCGAGCTCGGCGGTGACCGCCTGGTGCTCTTCCTCGGACCAGTGGCCAAGCTTGATCAGGTGCTGCTTGAGGCGGGCGATCGGGTCGCCTAGTGGGAAGTGGCTCCAGTCGTCGGCCGGGCGGTACTTGGACGGATCGTCCGAAGTCGAGTGCGGGCCGGCACGGTAGGTGACCCATTCGATCAGCGTCGGGCCCAGGCCGCGGCGAGCGCGTTCGGCGGCCCAGCGCGAAGCGGCGTAGACCGCGATGAAGTCGTTGCCGTCGACACGCAGCGAAGCGATGCCGCAACCCACGCCACGGCCGGCGAAGGTGGTCGACTCGCCACCAGCGATGGCCTGGAAGGTCGAGATCGCCCACTGGTTGTTGACCACGTTGAGGATCACCGGGGCGCGGTAGACGTGGGCGAAGGTCAGCGCGGTGTGGAAGTCGGACTCGGCAGTGGCGCCGTCGCCGATCCATGCCGAGGCGATCTTGGTATCGCCCTTGATCGCCGAGGCCATGGCCCAGCCGACCGCCTGGACGAACTGGGTGGCCAGGTTGCCGCTGATGGTGAAGAAGCCGGCCTCGCGCACCGAATACATGATCGGCAGCTGGCGGCCCTTGAGCGGGTCACGGGTGTTGGACAGCAGCTGGCAGATCATGTCGACCAGCGACACGTCGCGGGCCATCAGGATGCTCTGTTGGCGATAGGTGGGGAAGCACATGTCGGTGCGGTTCAGGGCCAGGGCCTGGCCGCTGCCGATGGCTTCCTCGCCCAGGCTCTGCATGTAGAAGGACATCTTCTTCTGACGCTGGGCAACCACCATGCGGCTGTCGAAGATGCGCGTCTTGAGCATGGCGTGCATGCCCTGGCGCAGCACCTGCGGCTCGATGCCCTCGGCCCACGGGCCAACGGCGTCGCCATGCTCGTTGAGCACGCGCACGAGGCTGTAGGAAAGGTCCGCGGTGTCGGCGGCTTCCACATCGATAGGGGGTTTACGGACTTGACCGGCGTCGTTCAGGCGCAGGTAGGAGAAATCGGTCTGGCAGCCTGGCCGGCCTGTAGGCTCGGGCACATGCAGACGCAGGGGGGCGTACTCGTTCATGCTTTTTACGCTCGCTCGAATGTTGTTTTTGTGAGCTTTGAAGCGGCCGCCGCTGACTGCCGGCTCGTGACTGGCAGGTCAGCGTCTTTTTACATCATAGGGGGACGACAGGAGAATTTTTCTCTCAAGTTCGTTGCCTTTCTCCTGTGGCGCAGATAAACATTCCGTACAAACACAAAAACCAGGTCAATTTCTCTCATGCGTAAACTGGATCGAACGGATATCGGCATCCTCAACAGCCTGCAGGAAAACGCCCGCATCACCAACGCGGAGCTGGCGCGCTCGGTCAACCTGTCGCCCACGCCGTGCTTCAATCGGGTCAAGGCCATGGAGGAGCTGGGGGTGATCCGCCAGCAGGTCACGCTACTGTCGCCCGAGGCGCTGGGTCTGGATGTGAATGTGTTCATCCACGTTAGCCTGGAAAAGCAGGTGGAGCAGTCGCTGCATCGCTTCGAGGAAGAAATTGCCGAGCGCCCGGAGGTGATGGAGTGTTACCTGATGACCGGGGATCCGGACTACCTGCTGCGGGTGCTGCTGCCAAGCATCCAGGCACTGGAGCGCTTTCTCGATTACCTGACCCGCTTGCCCGGGGTGGCGAACATTCGCTCCAGCTTTGCCTTGAAGCAGGTGCGCTACAAGACCGCGTTGCCGCTGCCGGCCAATGGCATGACGTTGCGCGAGCAATGATCCGGGCGCGGTGCCTGGGGTGCTTGATATTTTAAACACCCCCGGCCTATGTTGTGTGCGTCGCCATTCCCGGCATGCGAACACAACAAGAAGGACAGCGTCATGACGACCGAAGGCCCGCGCAACCAGGCAGTGCTCCTGGAGGGCATCGATGAAATCGAGTGCGTCACCCCCGACCTCAACGGCGTGCCCCGCGGCAAGGTGATGACCGCCGAGGGCTTCCTCGAGGGGCGCCGCCTGCAGATGGCTCGTGGCGTGCTGCTGCAGTGCATCATGGGCGGTTACCCGGCGGCAAAATACTATGGCAGCGACGATGGCGACCTCGCGCTGGTGGCCGAACCCTCGCAGATCCACCGCCTGCCCTGGAGCGACGAACCTCGGGCATTGGCGATCTGCGATGCGGTGGAACTCGATGGCACTCCTTCAGGGTTGTCCAGCCGTGGCCAGCTCAAGGCGGTGATCGCCAGGTACGCCGAGCGCGGGCTGGCACCGGTGGTGGCGACCGAGCTGGAGTTCTTCGTCTTTGCCGCCAACAGCGACCCGAGCCAGCCATTCCAGCCGCCGCTAGGCAAGGACGGACGCCGGGAGATGGGCCACTCGGCCTTCAGCGTCAGCTCCAACAACGGTCTGCGCCCGTTCTTCAACGAGGTGTACCGCTGCATGGCGGCGCTGGGCCTGCCACGCGACACCTTCATGCACGAGATGGGCGTCAGCCAGTTCGAGATCAACCTGCTGCACGGCGATCCTTTGCTGCTGGCCGACCAGACCTTCCTGTTCAAGCACCTGCTCAAGGAGGTCGCGCTCAAGTATGGTCTGACCGTAGTGTGCATGGCCAAGCCACTGGCGCACACGCCCGGCAGTTCGATGCACATTCACCAGAGCCTGGTGGAGGTCGGCAGTGGGCGCAACGTGTTCAGCGACGAGCAGGGTAGGGCGACCGACACCTTCCACCATTTCATCGGTGGCCTGCAGGCCTGCCTGGCCGATTTCACCGCGCTGTTCGCGCCGAACGTCAATTCCTACCAGCGCCTGTGCCACCCCTATGCGTCACCGAACAACGCTTGCTGGTCCGAGGACAACCGTGCCGCGGGCCTGCGCATCCCGGCCAGCGCGCCTGTGGCGCGGCGGGTGGAAAATCGCCTTCCGGGCGCCGATGCCAACCCTTACCTGGCCATTGCCGCAAGCCTCGCCGCCGGACTGTACGGTATCGAACGGCAGATTGCGCCGACGCCGGCCATCCAGGGCGAGTTCGAGGTGCCGGAGCACCTGAGCCTGCCTTGCACCCTGCATGCCGCGCTTGAGCGGCTCAAGCGCAGCGGCCTGGCGCGGGAACTGTTCGGCAGGGAGTTCATCGAAGGCTACATCGCCACCAAGACCTTGGAGCTGAGCGATTTCTTCGATGAAATCACCCCCTGGGAGCGTCGTGTGCTGGCCGCGCAGGCCTGAGCGCGACACGACCGCTACTGGATGCGCCCCCACGGCTCTTTTTGATGCTTGGGGGCCTGTGCCAAGATGGATTTGCTTTTATGCTTGCCTGCAACCCAACGCCACCTGGTCAAGGAGCTTGACGGGACGTATGCGAAATATCTGGAAGCCGTTTCAGTCGCTTTACTTCGCTGCCTTGATGATGCTGATCGGCTCGGGCCTGCTGAGTACCTACCTGGCCTTGCGCCTGGCCGCCGATCATGTCGATAGCCTGTGGATCGGTGCGCTGATGGCGGCCAACTACTTCGGCCTGGCGGTGGGGGGCAAGGTAGGGCACCGATTGATCGGCCGGGTCGGGCATATTCGTGCCTATGCCACTTGTGCCGGCATCGTCGGCGCCGCGGTGCTCGGGCATGGGCTGACCAACTGGCTGCCGGCCTGGGTCGGACTGCGCATGATCGTCGGCCTGGGGATGATGTGCCAGTACATGGTCATCGAGAGCTGGCTCAATGAACAGGCCGACGCCAAGCACCGCGGCGCGGTGTTCAGCGGCTACATGATCGCCTCTTACCTGGGGCTGGTACTCGGCCAGCTGATCCTCGTAGTGCACCCGCAACTGGGGCCGGAGCTGCTGATGCTGGTGGCGATGTGCTTTGCCTTGTGCCTGGTGCCGGTGGCCATGACCCGGCGCATTCACCCCGCACCGTTGCGCCCGGCGCCGATGGAGCCGAAGTTCTTCATCAAGCGCGTGCCGCAATCGCTGTCCACGGTACTCGGTTCGGGCCTGATCGTCGGCTCTTTCTATGGCCTGGCGCCGCTGTATGCGTCCAGCCAGGGGCTGAGCACCGAGCAGATCGGCCTGTTCATGGGCTGCTGCATCTTTGCCGGGCTGCTGGTGCAGTGGCCTCTGGGCTGGCTTTCCGACCGCTATGACCGCGCCGTGCTGATCCGCAGCGTGGCCATCGGCCTGGCACTGGCCGCCGCGCCGCTGGCGATCCTGCCGGGTGTTCCGCTCGAGCTGCTGTTCGCCATGGGCTTTGTCATATCGCTGTTGCAGTTCTGCCTGTACCCCTTGGCGGTGGCGTTTTCCAATGACCACGTGGAGAGCGAGCGGCGGGTCTCGCTGACCGCCATGCTGCTGGTCACCTATGGTGTGGGCGCCTGTATCGGGCCGTTGGCGGCCGGGGTGCTGATGAAGCTGCTGGGCGCGCAGATGCTCTACGCCTTTTTCGTGTTTTTCTCGTTGGTGCTGGTGTGGCGCATCCGGCCCAAGGCCGTTACCGGGCTGCATCAGGTTCAGGATGCGCCACTGGGGCACGTGGCTATGCCGGCGGCGGGCTCGCCCTTGTCGGCGGCACTCGACCCACGGGTGGATGAACAGACGGTGCAGGATGTGATGCAGGCGCCGGTGGCGGCGGAAGATACCGAAGAGGATGAGAAGGGCACGGTGGCGCCTAAGGTCGAAGGGACTGTGTAGGAGCGGCTTCAGCCGCGATCACCCGCGAAGCGGGTGTCGGCACCGGGTTGGCTGTATCGCGGCTAAAGCCGCTTCTACAGAGGCTTGGGTTATCTTCCGCACGAATGAAAACGCCACCCGAGGGGTGGCGTTTTTCATGGGCTGGCGACGATCAATAGTCGTCCTTGTCGAACCGCCGCGCTTCACGCTGCAGCTGGTAGACGAAGCTCTCGATCTTGCGCTGGGCCTGACCGTTGAGGTTGTGGAAGCGTACCCCGGCGAAGGTGGTGTTGATGCGCTCTTCGAAGTGCAGGTGGCGCAGTTCGACCAGCGTGTCGGTCAACCCTAGTGGGTTGCCGGCCTTGAAGCGCTCGTAGACCTGGCCCAGTTGCAGGCGATCCTCGACGTTGCCGTCGAAGCGCAGTTTGCAGCCAGTGGCCGAGATATCCAGCAGTTTGCCGCGCAGCGCGCCATTGCCCTTGAGGTGGGTGCCATCGAGGGTCACGTCGACCAGTTGCGACAGCTTCAGCGCGGCGCGGAAGGCATTGCGGCGCTGGTGATAGGTCACTTCATCGGGCAGAGGGCCACGGTAGCAGCGGTGGCCGTCGATCTCGGTGATGGTCAGCGGTACGCTGCTTTCCCAGGCGATGCGCACGCCGTCGTGGAAGCCTTCGATGCGGAAGGGTTCGCCGCTCTCGATGTACTTCTCGCCGTCGCGAGGGATCATTTCATCCAGTGCCAGGACACCGCTTTCCCGGTCGACATGCACTACATAGCTCTGGAACCGCTGGCTGCGCTCATGGAAGCTGATGATCAGCGGGTCGTGGCTATCCAGCAGCTGGCGCAAGTTGGCCGCGATCTCCAAAGGGGTGGTCAGCACCTTTGGGGGCTGGGGAGCATCGGATTCATTGAACACGGGTTATCAATCTCCAGGCAAAACGGCACACGCAAGTTACGGCATTTTGCCAGTATGTTCCGTGCCTTGAAACAAATAATCAAACCTGGCTGATTGCCCGGGGCTTGTCCATGGGCGACGTGGCGCCACGGCTGTCATAGAGCGACGGGGAGTCGCCGCCCATGAGGATTCTGATCTGATTGGTCGTGGCGTGTTGCTGCGCCTGGATGATCCGCCCGTTGGTCTCGTTGACCTGCTGGCAGTTGTCCATCAGTTGGGTCAGCACATCGAGCTGCTGCATGATGATCTCGCCGTTGGGCGACAGCTCGGCGACGGCTTTCACGCCGGCACGGTCGGCGCTGAGGCCGAGCCCAACAAGCAGGTTGTTGCGCCGCAGCCCCTGCTGCTCAAGCAGGACGATCAGGGATTGCTTGCGGGCAAGGATCTGCTCCAGCTTGGCCATATCCCGACCGTGCAGGGCAACTGCCTCCTTTTGCAGAAGGTCGAGCAGTTCCTGCGTCGGTGCTAAGTCGTCTTCGATCAGTTGCAGCAGAGTGATGTCGTGCATGGCTAACTCTTGGCGTGTTGCGTCCTTGAAGTCAGCGCGCCTGGTGGTTAGCGCTGAGCTTCGAAATCAAGCAGTTTGCTAGCGACCCGGTCGGCGTCGACCTTGTAGCTGCCGTCTGCGATGGCCTGTTTCAACTCGGCCACGCGGGCACTGTTGACGGTGGGCTGATCGCGCAGCTTGTCGCTGATCTTCTGCAATTGCTGGGCCTCTGGGCTCAGATGTACTGTTTCTCCGCTGGCACCGGTGTGCTTGGGCGCTTCGTTGGCCTCGCCGGCTTTGGCGGCGTTGCCGGACGCGGTGTTGCCGCGAACGCCGCCCGTGACGGACGGAGAGTTATTCAAACGACTGAAGTCGATGACCATGATCAAAACCCCTGGGAATTAGGACGCATGCCTTGTTTTCGACCAATCCGAAAAAAACTTTAGGCACGAATGCAATACGGCCTGAAGCGGGCTTGCGTATCCCGATATCTGACAGAGTTTAGGGGCCGAGGTTGCACACCGCCACCCTTCTGTCGAAATCCTGACGCAGGGCAGGTTACATGGCGACCTCGACTTGCCCGGCACCGGTTACCCGTGCCTTGATCACCCGCTTGGAATTGAGGTTGCGCACGCGGATCTGCGATTGCATCCCACCCTTGTCGAGGGCTTCGCCCGGCATGCGCACACTCAGGTTGCCACTGCGGGCGATGATCACTACGTGGTCGCCTTTGCGCACCACTTCGGCCTGTTCCAGGTGCTGTTGGGTCAAAACCTGGTCAAGTACCGTGGGACGCAGCAGTTTCATGCCCACAGCCTGCTCCAGCAGGGTCAGGTAGCCGGGGCCCAGGGTGCCTACATCGCGCTCGCGCAGGGCCACATCGCTTTCATCGATGACGCTTTCGCGCTTCAGGGGCCGGGTCATCACCACGACATCGCGCAGCAGGCGCACCTGGGCGGGCACGAATACGGTCCAGGGAGCGGCACCGTCGCAACGCACCTTCACTGTTACCCGGCCCAGCGGGGTCGAGCCTTCCAGCGAGGCGTCCAACTGTTGGCTGCACAGCGGCATGCGCAGGCGTGGGTCTAGTTTGTTGACTTCGATCTCGTAGCGGCCCTGAGTCTGGGTGGTGGCCAGATAATCTTCGACGGTGAATTCAAGAAAGCCTTGAGTGACACCGATAAGCTGTTCAGGCAAGGTAAAAGAGTCCGCCAGCGTACGCGCGCCGGGTGCTACCAGGCACAGCACAGCCAGGGGGCCGGTCAGCAGGCGCGTCAGTCGTCGGAAAAATGTCGTTTTCGTATGCATGACGCTCAAAAAAGCAAAGCCCGTGCCGACTTGCTGCACAGGGTAATCGTTGAAGGAGTCCGGCATGGCTGGAGTGATGGATTCGGTCAATCAGCGTACACAGCTGGTGGGGCAGAATCGCCTGGAGCTGCTGTTGTTTCGCCTCAATGGCGACCAGCTCTACGGCATCAATGTTTTCAAGGTCCGGGAAGTGCTGCAGTGCCCCGACCTGACGCTGCTGCCCAAATCCCATCCGGTGGTGCGCGGCGTGGCCAACATACGCGGGGCGACGATCCCGATCCTCGACCTGTCGATGGCGACCGGTCTGCCAGGGCTGAAGGAAGAAACACGCAAGAGTTTCGTCATCATCACCGAGTACAACACCAAGACCCAGGGCTTCCTGGTGCACTCGGTCGAGCGCATCGTCAACATGAACTGGGAAGAGATCCATCCGCCACCCAAGGGTACCGGGCGCGATCACTACCTGACTGCCGTGACGCGCGTCGACAACCGCATGGTCGAGATCATCGATGTGGAGAAGGTGCTGGCCGAGGTGGCGCCATCTTCCGAGTCGGTGTCGGAAGGTGTGATCGATGCCGAGGTACAGGACAAGGCGGTGATGTTGCGGGTATTGACCGTCGATGATTCGTCGGTGGCGCGCAAGCAGGTGAGTCGATGCCTGCAGACCGTGGGGGTCGAGGTGGTGGCGCTCAACGATGGTCGCCAGGCCCTGGATTACCTGCGCAAGCTGGTGGATGAGGGCAAGCGTCCGGAGGAGGAGTTCCTCATGATGATCTCGGATATTGAAATGCCGGAAATGGACGGCTATACCCTCACGGCGGAGATCCGCAGCGATCCGCGCATGCAAAAACTGCACATCTGCCTGCATACTTCGTTGTCCGGGGTATTCAACCAGGCGATGGTCAAGAAGGTCGGTGCCGATGACTTCCTGGCCAAGTTCAGGCCGGATGACCTCGCCCAGCGCGTGGTCGATCGGATCAAGGCGAGTCATTGAAACGGCCGGGGTTCGCCCCCGGCGCTAGCGATTTAAGAAGAGGCGGCAGCATTGTCTACGGGTAATTTGGATTTCGAACAGTTCCGGGTATTCCTGGAGAAAGCCTGTGGCATCCTGCTGGGCGAGAATAAGCAATACCTGGTCTCCAGCCGTCTCAACAAGCTGATGGAGCAACAGGGCATCAAGTCGCTGGGCGAGCTGGTGCAGCGCATCCAGACCCAGCCACGCGGTGGCTTGCGCGAGCAGGTGGTCGATGCCATGACCACCAACGAGACGCTGTGGTTTCGCGATACCTACCCGTTCGAGGTGCTCAAGAACAAGGTGATTCCGGAGTTCATCAAGAACAACCCGGGCCAGCGCCTGCGCATCTGGTCGGCGGCCTGTTCATCGGGGCAGGAGCCGTACTCGCTGTCGATGGCCATCGACGAGTTCGAGCGGACCAACCTGGGTCAGTTGAAAATGGGCGCGCAGATCGTCGCCACCGACCTGTCCGGTGCCATGCTCAACAACTGCAAGACCGGTGAGTACGACAGCCTGGCCATTGCCCGTGGCCTGTCGCAGGAGCGCCTGCAGCGCTATTTCGACACCAAGGGGCCGGGGCGCTGGGCGATCAAGCCGCCGATCCGCAGTCGCGTCGAGTTCCGTTCCTACAACCTGCTCGACAGCTATGCGCCGCTGGGCAAGTTCGACATCGTGTTCTGCCGCAACGTGTTGATCTACTTCTCGGCCCAGGTCAAGAAGGACATCCTCATGCGTATTCACGCCACGCTCAAGCCCGGGGGGTATCTGTTCCTCGGGGCGTCCGAGGCGCTCAACGGGCTGCCGGACCACTACCAGATGGTCCAGTGCAGCCCGGGGATCATCTACCAGGCCAAATGAGGCCCGACAAAAAGGCCGGTATCGCGAGATACCGGCCTTTTTGTTGGTGGTGTGAAAAGCGTTGCCTGCGATCAGAACGCGTAGCGCACCTGCGCCGAAAACACATCGGCATCGAAGCCCGACTTGGTCACGTAGTCGTAGCTCACGCCGACGCTCACGGCGCCCAGCTTGTAGTCGGCACCCACGCCGGCCTCATAGCTGTTGCGCGACACGCTGGCGCCACGGGTGACGAACGGTGTGCTGCCGAGTACGAAAGAGGAGGTGTTCTGCACCGGGTCGGCGGCAAAGTCGTGGTAGGCCATCAGCTTCAACTGCGGCTCCAGACTGCCGGCGCCCAGCGGCAGGTTGCCAGCCAGGCGAATACCCGCGCCCAGCTCGATGGCCTCGTAGCGCTGGTCCTTGACCTTGAGCGCTGCGGACGAGCCTTTCTCGCGGTAGCTGTCGATATCGACGCGGCTGTAGCGCGCGGCGAGACGGGGTTCGACCAGCAGGCGCGGGTTGACCTGCCAGCCGTAGCCGCCGATCAGGTTCAGCCCCAGCAGGTTGCTGTCGTAGTCCGACTTGGCGCGGGTGCCGGCGATCTCGCGCTTGCCTTCGTTGTCGTTGACGCCATAGGTGAGGCTGGCATCGACGAAGTAGTTGTCCAGGGCGTAGCTGCCATACAGCGAAAACGCATGGCTTTGCACCTGGGTCTTGTTGCCGCGCCTGCCGTTGACGTCGGTATCGATGAAGCTGTAGGCCGCGCCGAGTGTGAGCTGGTCGTTCACCTGTCCATCGGCACCGACCGCCACACCACGGCTGTAGGCGTTATAGCCGGCAATGCCGTCGCGTTGTTGCTGGCTGGCGTCGCTGTACAGCGACTGCATCCATACCCCGGACGTGCGGGGTGATGCGTTGGCGGTGTGGGCGCGCAAGCTGTGGGTGCGGCCGTCAATGGCGTTGCCGATCAGGCGTTGGCTGGTGATGGCGGCCTGTCGGGCGCCATCGCTGACCTCGGGTGCCAGCTGTTCGGCGAGCCTGGCCAGTTGCGCCTCGTCGGCGCCGGCGGCGGCGAGGAACAACGGGTCCTGATTGCCCAGGCGTGCCAGCAGGCCTGCCTGGGAGAGGCTGCCCAATGCCTGTTGTGCGTTGCCGTTACCGCCCTGGGCGGCGACGATCTGGTCGAGTGCCTCGGTGGGCTTGGTGCTGACGACGGCGTAGACCTTGTTGTCGTCGAGGGTGCTGGTCAGTACGTCGAGCATGGCCGAGGTGCTGGCCACCTTGGGCTTGCCGTCCGGGTCGACCTGAAGGCCGCTGGCATCGAGTACCTGCACCTGGCCGGCCTCGAGCAACAGGTAGCGGCTGCCGCCAGCCTGGAAGTCGGTGTCCTCGGGTTCCAGCAGGATTCGTGCGTTCTGGCCGAATTCGGCGATACCGCTGACCTTGAGTACAGCGGTGGATGGGTCGGTGCTGGCTGCCAGCCACATGCCCAGCGCCGAGTTGTCGGCTACCCGCAGGTTGCCATCGAGGGTGGCGTGGAGGCTCTGCAGGCTGAACGTGGTCGGCGGCTCGCTGCTGTCGCCGACGTCGAGCCAGCCGTTGTTCGCCAGGCGGATGCTGTTGCTGCCGCGCCCGCCATAGGCAACCCCGTAGGTGCTGTCACCTTCGACTTCGATGTTGGCCAGGCCAAGGAGGTCGCCTTGGATCATGCTGCCTTTGCGCATGATCAACTCGACAGGGCGATTGCTGCCGGTCGCGTCGATGGCCACGTTGCCCCAGATCTCGCCGCTGTTGAAGATGTTCAGGTCGCCGTTGGCTTTCTGCCAGGGCGGCACGCCAGGGCCATCAAGGGTGGTGTTGCCAATGCGGATGGCGGTGTCGGCCGCTACGATCCTGCCACTGTTGTCGATGTGGCGCCCCAGGCTGTCGAAGAGGCTCGCGCCATCCAGCACGATGCCTTGCGCGCCTTGGTCGCCGGCGAAGATCTGCCCCTGATTGTCGATGCCGGCCAGCACCGCCGGCCGGTTGCTGGCGTCCGTCGTGGCGTGGATGGCGATGGCGCCGGGGCCTGTCGCGCTGATCTCGCCACGGTTGACCACTCGCTCTTCCAGGTTCGCGCCGGCCAGGTTTATGGCGCGCGAGTTGCGGCCGATGGCGATGATGCGGGCACCTGTGGCGTTGACCAGGTTGCCGTGGATGCGGCTGATAGAGCTGCCGGAACTGGACAGGTCGATGCCGTAGGTGGGGCCGCCATTGTTGTACGAGAAGCTGGTGCCAGCCTTGAGCAGGCCTTCGTTGGTGAGGTCGTCGTCGACGGTGCTGGCGCTCAGGCGCAAGGCGGCGCCGTCCAGGCTGGTGGTGATCACGTTGCCGCGGTTGGTCAGGAAGCCGCTGAGGTCGGTGTCGGTAATGCGAATGCCGTCGCTGCGATGGACCATGTCCACGGCAATCGTGGTGTTGTCGTTGATGGCGCTGCCGAGGGTCACGTTGCCCATTACCTGGCTGTTCGCCAGAACGATCGCATCCTGTCCCAGACCGGTGAAGCTTCCGCTGAACTCAAGGTCGTCGGCGTAGGATTGGTGATCGCCCTTGTAGCCGGCATCGGTGAGGGCGATGGTCTGGGGCAGGGCCATTGCGGGAGCAGGGCTGGCGCCGATCAGAAGGGCCAGGAGGGTCTTGCGTAGGTTCAGCGGTGGCACGGTTTCTTTCCTTTGAAATCGTAATGAAAGCAGCGCGCATCCATGCGGGCGAAAACCGTACGTGCGTGTGGTGATGCGCGGGACGCGGATGCTACCTGATTGGTGGCCAATTGACATGTTTGTTTGACGTCAATTTTTTGGTTTGCCGCTTTTGCCGCCTGCCGATTGCCGCCTGGGTAGCTCAAGGCGGAAGCACATTGCCGCTTTTCTGGCATAAGGTGCGGTATGAAACAGGCAAAACCCCCGTACTCATGGGGTTCAAGATGGTTGGCACAGGGCTTGCTAAAGCCATAGCAAACGAACTCTGGTCACCTTCAAAGGTCCCCGACATGAGCATCAGCTTCGACAAGGCGCTTGGCATTCACGAAAAGGCACTGGGCTTTCGCGCCCAGCGTGCCGAAGTACTGGCCAACAACATCGCCAACGCCGACACGCCCAACTACAAGGCGCGTGACATGGACTTCTCGTCCGTACTCGCTGCCGAGTCCGACAAGCAGCAGAAGGGACGCATAGCCCTGGAGCGTACCGACAGCCGTCATATCGAGGCCGAAGGCCTGGCCATGATGGACGATACGCTCAAGTACCGCACGCCGATGCAGCCGTCGATCGACCAGAACACCGTGGACGCGCACCTGGAACAATCGAACTACGCGGAAAACGCCGTTGGCTTCCAGGCCAGCTTCACCCTGCTCAACAGTAAATTCAAAGGGCTGGTATCGGCCCTGCGTGGAGAGTGACCATGTCCCTTGCCAGTGTCTTCAATATTGCCGGTAGCGGCATGAGCGCGCAGAACACGCGCCTGAACACCGTTGCGTCGAACATCGCCAACGCCGAGACCGTGTCGTCGAGCATCGACCAGACCTATCGTGCGCGCCACCCGGTATTCGCCACCACTTTCCAGCAGGCCCAGGCCGGCGCCGGCCAATCGCTGTTCGAAGACCAGGGCCAGGCCGGGCAGGGTGTCGAGGTCAAGGGCATCATCGAGGATCAGAGCAATCTCGAAGCCCGCTACGAGCCCAGCCACCCGGCGGCGAACAAGGATGGCTATGTCTACTACCCGAACGTCAACGTGGTTGAAGAGATGGCTGACATGATCTCTGCCAGCCGCGCGTTCCAGACCAACGCCGAACTGATGAACACCGCCAAGACCATGATGCAGAAGGTACTGACCCTGGGTCAGTGATAAGGAATCCGGACCATGGCAGTGACCAACACCAACAATGGCGTGAACCTGAACGACGTACTCAACGCGTCCGGGGTCAGCACCGGTACCAAGAAAACCACCACCGAGCCCGTCGACAAGAACGCGCTGGGCAAGGATGCGTTCCTCAAGCTGCTGGTTACCCAGATGCAGCACCAGAACCCGCTGGATCCGCAGGATAACGGCGAGTTCATTGCGCAGCTGGCGCAGTTCAGCAGCCTGGAAGGTATCCAGACCCTGAACAGCTCGGTCAACAATATCATTGGCGGTATAGCGTCGAGTCAGGCGCTGCAGGCCACCACGCTGGTGGGGCGTTCGGTGATCCTGGACACCGACAAGGCGATGGTCGACACCACCGCCAGCTTCACCGGTCAAGTTGTCGTGCCGCAGAACATCACCGACGGCAAGGTCGAGATCAAGGACAAGGACGGCAAGGTGGTCAAGACCATCAGCCTGGGCGAACAGGCCAAAGGCACCGCCGACTTCATCTGGGACGGCACCAACGAGAAGGGTGAGAAGGTCGACCCTGGCCAGTACACCTTCACCGCCACCACGACGGTCGATGGCAAGGCACAGACCATGTACACCCTGCTGCCGGCGAAGATCACCAGCGTCAGCTTCCAGGGTGGTAGCGAGATGATGCTCACCTTGGCAGGCGGCCAGAAGATCGGCGTCTCGAAAGTACAATCGATTGGAATCTAAGGCCGCTAGATCGGCATAAGGAGTGAATGCATGTCTTTCAATATCGGCCTTAGCGGTCTTTACGCAGCCAACAAGCAGCTGGACGTTACCGGCAACAACATTGCCAACGTCAACACCGTCGGCTTCAAGTCGTCGCGTGCCGAGTTCGCCGACGTTTACGCAGGCTCCAACCGCCTGGGCGTGGGCAAGAACCAGGTCGGCAACGGCGTGCGCCTGGCTGCGGTTTCCCAGCAGTTCGGCCAGGGTGATGTCAACAACACCGGCAACGTGCTGGACATGGGTATTCAGGGGCGGGGTTACTTCGTGCTGTCTGATAACGGCTCGATGACCTACACCCGTGCTGGTGCATTCCAGACCAACAAAGACGGCTACGTGGTGACCTCAGACGGCCTGAACCTTCAGGGTTATGGCACCGATGCCAATGGCAAGATTGTCAAGGGCGTGCTGACCGACCTGCGGATCGATACCTCGGCGCTGGCGCCAAAGGCCACCACGCTGATCGAGCAGGGCATCAACCTGAACTCCTCGGCCCCCGACATTCCGCTGGAAATTGATGATGGTTCCGGCACCATGATCCCGAACAAGCCGTTCGACCCGACCGATCAGAGCACCTACACCAAATCGTTCCCTACCAAGGTCTATGACAGCCAGGGTAACGAGCACGTCATGGAGCAGTTCTACCGCAAGACAGGTAAGAACGAATGGACCATGTACACCCTGGTCCAGGGTCGCAACCCGCTCAATCCGTCCAGCACCCAGCCGTTGACCGCCACCATGTCGTTCAACCCCGATGGTTCGGTGAAGTCCATGGCGGCCAAGAACGATGGGAGCACGCCTCCAGTACCTGGCGTGCCGGCGAGCGATTGGAGCGTGGTCAACAACACCTTCACCCTGAAAAACTGGATTCCCGCCGCCAAGGATGCGGCGGGCAATTGGGCTCCCAACGGATCCCAGGGTAATGCTGACGGCATGCAGCTTTCGATGAAGAGCACCACTTCCTACAACACTGAAACTGCTCGTATGTCGCAGTCCCAGGACGGCTATGCCACCGGCATCCTGTCGAACCTGTCGATCGACTCCACCGGTGTCATGTTCGCCAGCTTCAGTAATCAGCAGTCCCGCGCCATCGGCCAGGTGGCAATCGCCAACTTCGCCAACGAACAGGGCCTGCAGCAGACGGGCGGCACCCGCTGGAAGGAAACCTTCTCCTCGGGCATTCCAGGTATCGACGCGCCGAAAACCGGTACGCTGGGCGAGATCGAGTCCAACTCGCTGGAAGCCTCCAACGTCAACCTGACCCAGGAACTGGTCGAGCTGATCAAGGCCCAGAGCTACTACCAGGCCAATGCCAAGACCATCTCCACCGAAAGCACCATCATGCAGACCATCATCCAGATGACCTGATGGCCGCTGGCTGATCGCTTGTCAACGAACCCCTTTGCAAGAAGGGGTTCGTCGTTTTCAAGGAGAGTCCCCATGAGAAAGCTGCTGGCTGCCGCTGTTGCGGCGTTCTGTCTGCTCCAGGCACAGGCCGCGATGGCTCCCTGGTGGCGCTGGGAAAGCCAGGCCGATGGGCACTTGGTGTGCTCGCAATTGTCACCCGGCGATGGCTGGAAACGCTTTGCCGGGCCCTTTGACAATGCTGCCTGCAGGTCGCTTTGACCTAAGGCAAAAAATGATGGCTTGAAGCCATCGATTGGCGGATTTTCTTCAGGTATGATCCGTGCCGCCTCACTCGTTCGAGTGTCTGGCAAGCGTCTTTTTCCAAGGATCGGAACTCTTGAAAAGCAGTAAGGATACTGGTGCCAAAGTGCTGCCGGCAGCGCTTGGCGTGGCCTTGAAAAAAGGCCTGATCGGCGCGGCCCTGTTTTCGGGCGTGGTCAACCTCCTGGCGTTGATCGGTCCCCTGTTCATGCTCGAAGTCTATGACCGGGTCATTCCCAGCCGCAGCCTGCCCACTTTGGTGGCGCTAGGGTTGCTGGTGGCGGGGGTGTACCTGGTGTTCGCCGTGATTGACATCATCCGCTCGCGTGTCATGTCGCGTATCGCCGCAGCGGTAGAGGGCGCGCTTGGCGGGCAGGTATTCAAGGTCATCGCCGGCACGCCGCTGAAAGTCGTGCTCGACCAGGATCCCCTCAAACCCGCCCAGGAGCTTGAGCAGATCCGTGCCTTTATTTCTGGCCCCGGGCTCATGGCGTTCTTCGACCTGCCCTGGATGCCGGTGTACCTTGCGGTCAGTTTCTATATCCATCCGTCCCTGGGCTGGTTGGCGCTAAGCATGATCGCGCTGATGGTGCTGCTTACCTGGCTCACCGACCGTGGCACCCGCCAGGCCATGCGCGACGGCGCGGCACTTGCCAGTCAGCGCAACCGCCTGGGGCAGCAAGCCCATGCCGGGGCCGAAGTACTTGCCGCGATGGGCATGACCGATCGTGCCGCAGCGCGCTGGCAAGTCCTGCAGGGGCGCTATGCAACCCTGCAACGGCATAGTGCCGACGTCGGCGGATTCTATGGTGGCATCACCAAGGCATTGCGTCAGTTGGTGCAGTCGGCCTCCCTGGGCGTGGGTGCCTGGCTGGTGATCCAGGGGGATCTCAGCGGCGGCGCCATTGTCGCAGCCTCGATCATCGTTGCCCGTACCCTGGCCCCGGCCGAACAGATCATCGGCACTTGGCGCAGCCTAGTGTCCGCGCGGCTGGCTTGGCAGCAGTTGCGGGCGGTGCTGGAGATTTTTCCGGAGCAACCTGAAAGGACCTCGCTCCCCAAGGCCTGCAGCCAGTTGCGGGTGACAGACCTGTGCATTGCGCCTCCGGGAGTGCAACGTCTGGTTGTTCAGGGGGTGGGTTTCAGCCTGGCGGCCGGGAGCGCATTGGCGGTGATCGGCCCCAGTGCGTCGGGCAAGTCGTCGCTGGCCCGGGCGTTGGTGGGCGCCTGGCAGGCGATCCGCGGCCAGGTCTGCCTGGATGGTGCGGCGCTGGAGCTTTGGCCGGATGCGCAGCGCTCGGCATTGACCGGCTATCTGCCGCAGAGCGTCGACCTGTTCGAGGCCAGCGTGGGCCAGAACATCGCGCGCCTGGACCCGCAGGCCGATTCGGCAGCGGTTATCGCGGCAGCGCGTCAGGCCGGCGTGCATGAAATGATCCTGCAACTGCCGCAAGGCTACGACACGCCAGTCGGCGAGGGTGGCGTCAATCTGTCGGCAGGACAGCGGCAACGCATCGGCTTGGCCCGGGCCTTGTATGGCGAGCCGTTCCTGGTGGTGCTCGATGAGCCCAACGCCAACCTCGATGCCGAAGGCGAGCGTGCGCTGGCCCGGGCGATCGAAGGTGTGAAGGCGCGGGGTGGAGTGGTGGTGGCCATCGCCCACCGTTCCGGCCTACTCGCGGTGATGGACCAGGTGTTGGTGCTGGAGCAGGGCGCACAGGCGGCGTTCGGCCCGCGTGACAAGGTACTGGCACGGCCGGTGGCGATTGCCGATCCACGAGTGGCCAAGGGAGGGGGGCAGGCATGATGCGCATCGATGATGAGCAGCAGCTGGTGCGATCGCTGCGTTGGCACTTGAGGGTTGGTCTCGGGGTCGTGGTGGTGTTGCTGGGTGGCGCGCTGCTGTGGTCGGCTGCCACCGAGTTGGCCAGCGCTGTGATCGCGCCGGGGACAGTGGCGGTGCAGGACAGTGTGAAGAAGGTCCAGCACCCCACTGGCGGTGTGGTCGCGCAGTTGCTGGTCAGCGAAGGGCAGTCGGTGCAGGCCGGCGATGTGCTGATGCGCCTGGATGCCACCTTGCAGGAGGCTAGCCACGCCATTGTCGCCAAGGCCCTGGACCAGGCCCTGGCGCGCCAGGCCCGGCTCGAGGCCGAACGTGATGGCCTGGCGCAGGTGGATGTCCCGCCACGCCTGCTTGCGCGTGCAAGCGAGGCCCAGGTGCAGGCGGTGTTGGCCAGCGAGCGGCAATTGTTCGCCGACCGCCGCCAGTCCCGCGACGGGCAGAAACAGCAGTTGCGCGAGCGCATCGAGCAACTGACCCAGACCATCGCCGGCCACGACCTGCAGCAGCGTACCAAGGGCGAGGAGATTCGCCTGATCGACGAGGAGTACCAGGCCGTCAGGACCTTGCAGAAGAAGGGCCTGATGACCCTTGATCGGGTCAATGCACTGGCCCGCGGTATCGCTCGTCTGCAGGGCGAACGCGGTCAGTTGGTCGCGGCCATCGCCGAGGCGCGGGCACGCATCGCCGAGACCCGGTTGGAGTTGCTGCAAGTTGATCAGCGTTTTCGTGAGCAGGTCTCTCAGGAGTTGCGCGACCTCATGGCCCAGCAGGGCGAATGGGTCGAGCGCGAAGTCGCCGCCGCCGACCAGCTCAAGCGCATCGAGGTGCTGGCGCCCAGTGCTGGTCGCGTTCAGCAGTTAGCGGTGCATACGGTAGGTGGGGTGATTTCACCGGCCGAAACCTTGATGCAAATCGTGCCATTGGATGAGGAGCTGCTGGTGGAGGCGCGCATCAGTCCGCAGGACATCGACCAGGTCGTACTCGGCCAGGATGCCTTGCTGCGTTTCAGTGCGTTCAACCGTGCAACCACCCCCGAAGTGCTCGGGCGAGTGGTGCGCCTTTCCGCCGACCTGGTAACCGACCCGCAGAGCGGTCTCGGTTTCTATCGAGCCGGCATTCATATCGACAAGGCCGAGCAGCGCAAGCTCGACGGCCTCACGCTGGTGCCGGGCATGCCGGTGGAGTCGATGATCCAGACGGGTCGTCGCACCGTGCTGTCCTATCTGCTCAAGCCAGTAGGCGACCATGCGCAACGGGCATTCAGGGAAGGATGAGCGTCGACAAGTGTGTTGGCGTTTTCAGGCAAGGATTGTTCAACCAGTGCAAGGAATGAGTAGACATGGCTGTAATTCAGGGAACCGAAGGCCCCGATAATCTGGTTGGTACCAGTGGGGACGATCAGATTTTTGGCAAGGGCGGCGACGACATCATCAATGGTGGTGACGGCAACGACACGCTTTACGGTGGCGCCGGTGCCGACCGCTTCATCGGGGGCGCGGGCAACGACACTGTGTCGTATACCGATGCCGGTGCCGGCATCACCTTGAACTTCAAGACCGGTGTGCACACTGGCATCGCCGCCGGCGATACCTTCGAAAGCATCGAGGTGTTCCAGGGTTCGAACTACGCCGATACCTTCATTAGCGACGCTCGCGCACAGAAGTTCAACGGCGGCTTGAACGACACGATGGACTATTCGTTGTCCGAGCAGGCGGTGAAGATCACGGTAGATGGTTCTGGCGGCACCGGCCAGGGTGGTGATGCAGAGGGTGATACGTTCACCGGCATGTACAGTGTCATCGGCAGCAGCCAGAACGACACCTTCATCATGCAGGCGACAGGTTCGAGCAAGAGCTTTGC
>NZ_JAOXMC010000110.1:0-283 GCF_026343815.1 Pseudomonas sp. BJa3
GGCGGTCGGGGTGATCGGCGTCAACGCCGGATCGATGCAGTCGGGCGCGCAGGAGATCAGCAGCGCGGCCGAGGACCTGTCGCGCCGCACCGAACAACAGGCCGCCAGCCTGGAGGAAACCGCCGCCGCGCTGGACCAGATCACCGCAACGGTGCGCAAGACCGCCGAGAACGCCCAGGCGGCGGACGGGGTCGTTACCCAGGGACGCAGCCAGGCCGAGACCGGCGGCGTGGTCGTGCAGAAGGCCGTCGCCGCCATGGGCGAGATCGAACGGTCTTCGGAT
>NZ_JAOXMC010000111.1:0-283 GCF_026343815.1 Pseudomonas sp. BJa3
GGCGTCCTCGGCGCGGCGCAGCCGCACCAGCACCGGAATCAGCACCACCGACAGCACGCCCACGATGGTGACCGGCAGCCAGGTGGCCATGGTCATCGTGAACTGGTAGGCGTCGACGGCGTCGCTGACGCCGTAGCGGTACGCCACCGCCATCTCCTTGATGGCGCCGGCGGCCTTGCCCAGCAGCAGGAACACCGCCACCCGGAACGCGCCTTTGAAGATGCGCTGGTGGTCCGGGTGGATGCTGCCGAGTTTGCGGATAAGTGCTTTCAAATCAACGCAG
>NZ_JAOXMC010000112.1:0-283 GCF_026343815.1 Pseudomonas sp. BJa3
TGACGAGTGTGCCCAGCCACAAGCCCAGCGCACTGAAGGGCAGCACGCCGACCAGGCACGCGGTCGCCCACGCGATCCATTGCGCGGCCGACAGGTGCACGTGGGCCACGCCGGCGGCGATGGCGGCGAGCAGCAGCAGGATGATCGCGGCGAAGAGCAAGGCCATCACCATCTTCGCGACCAGGTACGCGCCCGGCGGCATCGGCTGCGCGCGCTTGAGCGTCAGCAGGCCCTGTTCGCGATCCAGCGCCACGGTCACGCCGAAACCGAACAACGCCACGCC
>NZ_JAOXMC010000113.1:0-282 GCF_026343815.1 Pseudomonas sp. BJa3
TAATCGACCGGCTCGCTGACGATCGCGCCGGCCGCGCCCTGGGCAAAGGCCTTGTCGACGAATTTGTGGCCGTCGGTCGTTTCGCCCTTCATCGCGACGAACAGGTCGCCCGCGCCCACCTCGCGACTGTCGAAGGCTACGCCAGAAACGGCGAACGGCGCCGACACGGCGCCGCCCGTAGCGTCTGCGATCTCGGCCGAGGTCCAGAGATCGCTCACCCCGCGCACTCCCGTGCCACGGTGACATCGTCAAAGGGTAGCACCCGGTCGCCGATGATCTGGC
>NZ_JAOXMC010000114.1:0-282 GCF_026343815.1 Pseudomonas sp. BJa3
CACGGTCGGCACAGAACCCGCTGCCTTTTCCGTGGCCACCGCCCCCGACGCCAGCGAGCTGGGCTCGATCCGCGACAAGGCGGTGCTGAGCATCTCGCCGGAGGACCTGGGGGTGATCACCAGCCGCTGGCGCGACCACGGCCTGCGTGACGACGCCTACTGGCGCAGCGACCTCCGGGTGATCCTGCAGGTGGGCGGGGTGATCGCCGTACTCCTGGTCCTGGCGCTGAGATGGAATGCCCGGCTGCGCCGTCAAATCAAGCAGCGTCAACGGGCCGAACG
>NZ_JAOXMC010000115.1:0-281 GCF_026343815.1 Pseudomonas sp. BJa3
TCGGAGGCTGCGGCATGACCTGACCTACCGAACCTCACTCCGATCCTGGCCGGATCGTCCCACGCGGACGACGGGATGGATGAAGCCGAAAATGTCTGCTGCGCTTCGAGCGCGACCAAAAGCGAGGCTCTCCAGACCCTGATCCCATGCATGCGTGCAGCGGCTCCGCTCGCAAGGAGCCACCCAGACTGCGAAGAGAAGCGTGACCCGTGTGATCGATCAGGCCGACGATCAAAACCAGCTTGACCCCCATGCCCGATTAGAGAAGCAGACATTGTCCC
>NZ_JAOXMC010000116.1:0-281 GCF_026343815.1 Pseudomonas sp. BJa3
GTTCGCTGACGCCCAATGCACGCGCCACCGCGCCCACGCTCGAACCCTGCAACTGCGTCAACGCCGCATGCAGCAGCGCCGGCATCGCGCCGACCGCGCCCGTGCGCGTCACCCGTTCGGACACCGCACGCTGAAGCAACGCACCCGCCGCGGAGGCCTCCGGCGCCGTCGCCAGCTGCTCGCGCAATCGCTGCACGCGCGCGTGTCCCCACAGATCTTCCAGCGGCACCGGCGCCCCTTTCAGCTCCGCCGCGGACACGCCCAGCGCCGCCGCGTACAGG
>NZ_JAOXMC010000117.1:0-280 GCF_026343815.1 Pseudomonas sp. BJa3
TACTTCCCCCTGCGCAGCGCGACGGCGGCGCGCACCATCATCGGACAGATCCAGGCGAGCGAGGCCACCGCGACCCGCGGCTCGGCCCAGGGCCTTGTCGCGGACCGCCCCGACGTGCCACTCGGCATCGCCCTCGTCTCCGGCGCCGTCCTCGCGCTCGGGCTCTGGAGGGTCCGCTCATGACCGTGCTCCCCGTGGTGCCGTGGTGGGCGGCCCTGGCCCTGAGCCTGCTGATCCTCGGCCTCGTGGGCTGGGCAGCGTTCCGGGCCGTCCGCTCCGG
>NZ_JAOXMC010000118.1:0-279 GCF_026343815.1 Pseudomonas sp. BJa3
CGTGGCCAGCTCGCGCGAGCGCGGGATGTTGCCCTGTTCGCGGGCTTCGCGGCGGCGTTTTTCGGTAGGAAGTTCTGTGCGTTCGCCGCTTTCGTCCTGCTCAGACATGGCGCGTTTCCGACGGGGTCGGAGGCCTGTCCTGCAAGAGCCGTTCCAGCGCGACGCCGCGTTGCCGTCGCAGAGCTACTTCAGATAGCGGCGCATCAGGTCCGTCACCAGCGCCGCTTCCTGGGCGCGGCGCGGTGCGTCGGCTTCTTCGACCACATGCGCCTGCAGATG
>NZ_JAOXMC010000119.1:0-279 GCF_026343815.1 Pseudomonas sp. BJa3
GAATACTACGGCGCATTCGGCGCAAGTCTTGTGAATTTCGCGGTTCTAACGTATATCGACTGGCGCGTGGGACTATTATTCCTAGTTCTAATGCCAATCATACCACTTTTATTAAAATTTATCTTGACTATGGTTGGGCGCATGCAAAAGAAGTATTGGCGCAAATATCAAGACGTTGGCGAACTATTTCTTGACAGTTTACAAGGCATCACTGCTTTAAAAATTTTCAGAGCGGACGCAAAAAGGGCTGACGAGCTTGACAAAAAGGCTGAAGACTTT